>NC_022654.1 GCF_000157895.3 Mycobacterium kansasii ATCC 12478
CGGACGGCGGATGGGCGCCGCGACAAACGAGCCAACCAGCAGGGCGAGCGCCATACCGACAGCGGTCACGGCGATCATGGCGGGACCCGCGACCACCACCCGCAGGGCACCCGGCCGTCGAGCGGCGATCCCCGCTGCAGCCGACAGCGCCGCGACCAGCCCAAGCCACAACACCGGATGAGCCAGCGGCAGGCCGAGCGGTCGGGGCGCCGTGTCGGCCCACGGGACGTCATAGACCGCAGGCAGCCACCAAGCGTTCGGCCCGGCGAAGGCCAGCGCCGCCGCTCCGGCGGCCAGCGCCGATCCCACAACCCCGGCAAGAACGCCGTAACGATCGGCCGCAGCGACTCGCTGGACGAGCATCACGACGCCCACAGTGAGCAGCGCGGCGAGTAGTCCCGCCGCTGACCCCAGGTGGTAGGACCACTTCGACGGTGACAGCGCCAGCAACGCAAGCGCCGTCGCCACCACCCCCGCCAGCCGAGCACCGGGCCGGCCGATCCGATCGCCGCGGCGCAGCCCCGCCCACAAGGTGATCGGCACCATCGCGACGGACAACAAGACGGGCAGCCGCTTGGCGAAGCTGCCCTGCTGGTCGGACCCCAACAGGTACCGATAGCGCAGTGGCTCCTCGTGCCACCGCAGCGACGGCCCGAAAAAGTTGTGCCAGTCGGTGGCCACCACCACGCCATCCCAGGTTTGATCGGCGAAGACGACGGTAAGAGCCACAGCCGCGACGCAGCACAGCATCGCGACAACCGCCGACAGGTGCATGCGAGCGGATGCCGCGCGCACTGCCGCGATCAGCCGCGGGGCGAACACCATCATCGGGGCCACGACCAGAAGGCCGTTGGCACTGATCGGCACCGTGACTGCGACGACCAGCAGCAGCCAGCCCACACCGGCCGGACTGCGAGCGCGTATTGCCAGCGCAAGAACCGCCGTAACACCCAGCGCCACATACGGTTCCGGACGGGTACCGAGGTTGAACGGCAGCCAGGTCGCCAGCAGGAACAACGCCGCCAAACTGCGGACCCGCATGCTCGCCGCGACCCCGGGCAAAGCCGCGCGTAGTACCCCCCGCGTCAACACAAACCAGGTCGCGATCGCCAATGCGGTGCTGGGGCCCCGCAGCCAAAACGGCGCCACGCTGACCCCAGTCAGCGGTGCCAGCAGCTGCTGGCTCAACGCGAACGGCGCCTCGGCGGCGTTCCACCATCGATAGTAATTACCCGGGTTGCCCGTCTCGGCCTGGTTGCGCGCGATCATGGCGGCCCAGCCGTCGTCGACGGCCAGCGGACCGATCACCGCCCACCCGGCCAGCACCGCCACCACCGCGACGTCGACCCACCACAGTCGATCCCGCTGCCGCAGCCACCGTCGACGCGGCGCGGTGGGTCGCGGCAACAACCACAGCGCCGCGGCAGCCGCGATCAGCTGCACCCCGATCAGGGCGTTCTTCAGTGGACCGGGAGACGTGGTGAAGGAATCACCGACCTCGAGGCGCACCTGCATCCCGGTCGCATCGGCCGCGTCGAGGTCCGTACGGAACCCGAACACCTCAGGAACCGGGTGGCCGGGCAGCTCGATCGTGCGCCCGGAGTCGGCGTCGCGCACCGACATCCCGGCCGGTCCGGCTGCGACGTGCACGTCACATGCGACGTCGTGGCGCGCGACCGGCAAATGCACGCTGCGCCCGTCGGCGGCAACACTGATCCCGGTGCGATCACCGCCGACGGTCAGGCCTGCAGGCCCGGTACCGGTGCTCAGCGCAATGACACGTACGGCAGATGCGGTCGCGGCGCGCAGGGCCGCGCAGGGGATCGTCGCCTGCAGGTGCAGCGGTCGGTAGGGCACCACGATCGCGCTGCTGGAGACGACCGGCTGGCCGGGCACCGGCCAGGTCAGCGTCGTCGTTTGGGCCCGCACCGGACAGAATGGCAGCGCGAGGCCGGCAACGATGCCCACGAGGCCGACAAGCAGAGCCAGCCAGCCGGGAGTCGCCTCGCGTGCACGCTGTGACTCCAAGTCTGCAGTCCCTTCGGGATCGGGCCGACAGGGTTTACACACAAGGGTGTCGGTCCGTCGTGGTGGCTCGCTCGCACACCGCTTCGACGTCACGGTGCGGTCACCATTGAGCATCACGCCCGCCATCGGTCCCCCACCACAACGCCTGCACCCCGGCGCGGCAGCTGATGCAAACCCCTGATGACCTTCTGGCCATCGGCGAGGCAGGACCGCGGCAGTGAATGTTCTGCCGGCCAACAGCAAGACTCGATGAGCGAGCCGCGCGTCGGCCACAGCGGCGCGATACGTTCACCCGGTGATCGGCTCTGGACCTGCCGAAAATCGGTCGGCTAGCCGGCAGGCAGCCGGTCGGGCGACACGATCTGCAAGTTGTCCTGGCCGACGGGGTGGCTGCCGGTGATCAGCACGGTGCCTGAAGATGGATCCACTGCAACAGAATTGGGCTGTTGGACGGTGGGGACGTCAGCGATGATGCGCGGCGTCGCGGCGTCGGTCGTGTCGATCACGCGCATCAGGTTCGATGCGGTCAGGGTGACATAAAGGCGGGCACGGCGCGCATCGTAGGCCAGCCCGTACGGGTTGCCGGGACCCTCGATCCTGGAGACCTGCGAGATCTGCGGCTCGATTCGCTCGATCAGTACCGCACCACCGTCGGTGTCGGCGAGTGCAACCAGATCGGTGGACAACCCCACCACGTGGGTCAGTTTCACACCGGCCGGGCCGTGCGCGGCCAGCCGCTGCGCGGCGCCGTCGTAGACCCATAATCCGTTTCCCCGCACATCGGCGACGGCCGCGTACTTGCCCACGCCCGCAACGCCTCCCGGCTGCACCGGGCCGCCAGGAGCCGAACCGATGACCTGGCCGTCGCGGACGAAAACGACACCGCCGCCGAGTTCGTTGGTGACCACGATGGTTCCATCCGCGGTCTGAGCGGCGTCGTGCGGCTGGTGGCCGACTCCGGTCGTCCTGGCAACAACCGCGCCCTGCGAAAGCGACACCTGCAGCAGCTCGTTGGACCCCTCCATCGGCACCAGGACCGGCCCGTCCGGTCCGGCCAGACTTAGGTGCCGCGCCGCTGCGGTGGTCGAGATCCGTCGACGCACCACACCTGTCGCAGCGGTGAACAACACCACGCCATCGGGATTGCGCACCGCCACGGCCCCGACTCCGGACCGCCCGACCACGATTCCTTCCGGCGCAGCTCCGATCGACACCACCCGGCCCGCGGGCGGAGTGCGCAACTGACCCGCGGTCGCGGGCTCAGCCGGCCGCGCCGCGCCCGATGTCGGAGGCGGACTCGACGTGGACACCGGCGAGCCGGCATCGCGGCCACACCCGACCGTCACACCGACGGCCAGGCCGACGGTCAATGCGATAGATGCTATGTCCAGCGAAACCCGCATTCGTCGAGCCCGCGGCCTCAGTCGGGGTCTGCCACCGCGGTGTGCCGGACCGAGTGCTCGACACCACCGACGATCGCGGGCCTGCCGTCCGGCGGCTGTGTCGAGTCGGCGGCCCCCGCCCGCGGGTGTCGCCGCCGGCACCGCAGCGTGAGCACCGCGACGGCCAGCACGACCAGCACCACGACGGTGTCGGGAACGTGAGCGGCCAGAGCCGCGGCGGCCGTCTCGCCCCGCAGTGCGATCCTGGGATCGACGGCGGGGATGCCGGTGCTGCCACCGAAGAAGACGAATACCGCCCCGGTCGCGACAAACAGCAGCCCACCGATGGCAGACGTGGTGTGCAGGTGCAGCCGACCGACCTGAAATGCCCTCCCACGCAACCATTTCCGATGCCCGAGGTCGAACCGCTGCCACGCCGCAGTCAATAGGAACAGCGGCGCGGTCATACCGGCGGCGTAGACGGCCAGCAGCACGCCACCGCGCACTGGGGCCGCGCCGGCGGCCGCCACCGTGAGTACCGCACCCAGGATTGGGCCGGAACAGAAGCCGGCCAGGCCGTATGCCGCTCCCAGGCCGGCGGTCGATATCCAGGTGCTGCGCTGGGCCATTCGCGCCTGAAGGCGAACCACCGGCGCCAGAGTCCACCCGCCGCCGAGGATCTGAACCAGGCCGAAAACGATGACCACCGTCCCGGCAGCAACGATCAACACCCTCCGATGCTCGGTGAGGATGGCCGCCAGTCCGCCTGTGCCCGCACCCAACGGGACCAGGACCGCGGCCAGGCCGAGATAGAAGACACCGGTGCGCGCCACCATCATCGTCGGACTAGAAAAGGCGTACGCGAAGAACGACGGCAACAGCAGCGCGTTGCACGGGTTGAGCAGCGCCAGCACCCCACCCAGAAACGCAGCCAGGTAGCCGATGTCGAGCACGTCAAGGCGCCTTCACCGCGGCGGCATCGATGACCCGACGAAGCGTGTCCAAGGATTGCGCACCGATGAGCAGCTCGTCGTTGACCAGGAAGGAGGGCACGTGGGTGATGCCGAGCTGCCGTGCGTCGCTGCGGTCGCGCTCGACCGCGTCGGCGATGGCGGGGTCAGCCAAGTCGGCGACGAACCTGTCAACGTCGAGTCCCGCGTTGCGCGCCATCGCCATCAGCGATTGCTCGGTCACCGCCCCGCTGTTTTCCGGGGCCTGGTCGCGGTAAAACGCGTCGTGAAACGCCCAGAACGCCCCTTGGCGCGCTGCTGCGCGCGCGCCGCGCGCGGCCAGCACCGACTCCGGACCCAACTTGGCCAGGTCATGCCATTCGAAGCGCACCTTGCCGGTCTGCACGTAATCGCCGATCAGCACCGGCTGGCTGTCCAGATCGAACGCCCGGCAAAACGGACACTGGAAATCACCCCACTCCGCCACCACGACCGGCGCCGACACCGATCCCCTCGCGAGGGCATCGCCCTCGGACGGCTGATGCGCGCCGCGCCACGTCTGAATCGCCGAGGACGCGGCGGTGGATCGTGACGCACCGTGCTGCGTCTGTGGTTCGGACGAATGGTGGATACCGGCCACAGCAAGCACCACCACAACCGCGACCACACTCAACGCACCCAGCCACCACCGTGCACGCCCGGCCAGCCGGCGCCCAAGGGTGCCCGAGGCTCGCGGGCGTCGCGCAGCGGAAGCGCCCGACGAGTCGTTCATCATCAGATCATCCATGGTTCACCGATCGGTCAAAGTTGGATGTCGGCTGAGGCAGAACGTCTTTCGGGCATCGCGAGCACACTCGTCTTGGAGCAAGCGATGCTGACGCGAGGGTATGCATGTCCGTAACTCCTTGCAGCCGAAGGAATCTGATCAACTCACTGATTCGAAAATCGTGCTGTCTTGAATCGAACCCTACGCGCTCACCACCGGTCGAGACTTGGCGGTCACCGTTCCGTCACAATTGGCGTGATCCAATTGCTTTGCCGCGGTGCGACAATCAGGGCTGCTGCCGAAGGCGCCGGCCCCAGCGCATGCCAACCAACCAACGCATGCCAACCAAGGAGGTTCCCTCATGAATCGAATCGCATTCTCCATCGTCGGCGCCAGCCTGCTGGCCGTGGCCGGTGTTGCCACAGCCGGACCCGCGGGGGCGACGGCCGACGACACCGTCAACTCGTTGAAATCCGAGGGCTACAACGTGCAAATCAACGGGACACCAAGCGCCAACCTCTCGGCGTGCACCGTCACCGGCGTCAAGAAGGACGCTGGGGGCGCCAACCCGACCGCCTACGTCGACATTTCTTGCCCGACCGGCTGCTGACGAGGCCGCCAACCGCACCGGACGCTACGGTGCGACGGTATGCAGCGCCCGGTAGTGTACTGTCCAGTACAGGGTAGGCTGAGATGAACGGATCCACAGGATAATGTCGCTTGCCGTCGAGCAATTATTGGCCGGGTACCGGGCATCGGGCAGAGAGTTCACCGCCGCCGGGGTGCGCTCCTTTGCCCTCGATGCCGGTGCGCCGGACGCCGAGCCGGTGGTGTGCGTGCACGGGGTTCCCGCGTCGAGCTATCTCTACCGCAAGGTCGTAGCGGCCGTGGCGCACCGGGGTCTGCGCGGTATTGCCGTCGACCTGCCCGGGCTGGGTTACGCCGAACGTCCGGCGGACTTCGACTACACCTGGACCGGCCTTGGCCGCTGGTTGCTCGCGGCCGTCGACGCGTTGGAGCTCGAACGTTTCCACCTGGTGGTGCACGACATCGGAGGGCCGATCGGGTTCGAAGTCGCCGCAGCACAGCCTGACCGGATCCGGTCGTTGACCATGCTCAACACCACTGTGGCCGTTGAGAGCTTTCAGCGCCCGTGGATGATGGAGCCGTTTGCACACACGGGCGTGGGCGAGGCGTGGCTGGCGTCGCTGCAGTTGCCCGGTGTGTTCCTGTCGTTGATGCGCTACACGGGTGTCAGCCGCAAGGTTCCGGCGGCCGAAATCGCCGCGTATGTCCCGCTGTTGCTCGGCGACGACGGCGGGCGGGCGTTCCTGAAGATCATGCGAGGCTTCGAGCCGACCGCCGACAAGCAACGGCGCTACGTGTCCGCCGTACGGAACACCCCGTATCCGGTGCAGATCGTCTGGGGCGCCCGAGACCACGCCCTGACATTGCGCCACGACGGCATTCACGCGCAACTGGCATCAGGCATCGACGACCCGATCCTGTTGCCCGCCAAACATTTCCTCCAAGAGGACTACCCAGAACAGATCGCCGACGCCGTCTGCCGTCTCGCTTCGGCCGTTGACGGACAGCGTCGGTAAACCCGACACCGTTGCGAACCTGACAGTCGCCACGAACAGCCGTTACGGCGCCCGCGTCCACTCCTTGTCAAACACACAGGCAGCGACCACGCGGACAGGCGCCTCGCGCCTGAGTCGTAGTTGACCATTCGGTCAACTTGGAGCCGAAACCCTGTTCTGTGTAACGGAAGCCGGGTTGGCCGACACCACACCAACGACAGCAGACTCCCGTTTGGAGGTTAAACTCGTGGCTACCAACAATGTCCTGACCAATCCGGGCATCCACGCGAGGCTCGAAGGCCTCGCGTCTTTCGTCGCCCGCTACGGCCTGGTCGTCGTGATCGCCTGGATCGGTGCGCTGAAGTTCACCGCCTACGAGGCCGAGGGCATCCAGCCACTGGTCGCCAACAGCCCACTGTTGAGCTGGCTCTACAACCTGTTCTCGGTGCAGACCTTCTCCAATCTGCTGGGGGTTTTCGAGATCCTCACCGCGATCCTGCTGGCCGCCAAACCCATCGCGCCCAAACTCTCGGTGCTCGGCAGCGTCCTGGCGACGCTGTTGTTCCTGACGACGATCAGCTTCCTGTTCAGCACCCCCGGCGTCGCCGAAGCGGCCGGCGGCGGATTCCCCGCATTGTCGTCGACCGGTCAGTTCCTGCTCAAGGACGTCGTCCTACTCGGGGTGTCGCTGTGGACCCTGGCCGACACCCTACGTGGGTGACCCCCACGCGATCGACGATGGGCGCCATGGTCGACGCCGACTCGGCACGCCACCACCGAAGTGCGATTCGGCCCTGGGCGGCAAGCATTGTCGTACACCGTCAGGTCATGGTGACGAAACGCCGACAGCCGCGAAATCGCCCATTACCCACCGCAGCCTCGACTGTACTGTTTAGTACACTATCTTTGTCACTTGCGGGCCCGCCACGAACTTTCTGAAAGGCAGTACTTCTCATGAGAAAAGCCAACGTCGTCGGCCCGGGCACTGTGGTGGCACCCCGGGAACTGGTCACCGTATCCGGAGAGACGGTGCGCATCCCGGATCCCGACCGCCTTGTCCATCTGCAGTTGCGTCGCTTCGCGGGCTGCCCGATCTGCAACGTGCACCTTCAGTCGATGGCGCGGCGTTACGACGAGATCGCCGCGGCCGGCATCCGTGAGGTGGTGGTGTTCCACTCCAGCGATGACGAACTGCGCCGCCACGGGGTCGAGCTGCCGTTCGCGGTCATCGGCGATCCGGCCAAGCTGCTCTACGACGAGTTCGGTGTGGGTTCCTCGCGGCGGGCCATCCTCGACCCCCGCGCCCTCGCCCCGGTCGTGGCCCAGCGGATTCGCCAACTCCTCAAGCGGGGCGACCCGACCCCGACACCGGTCTACAACAACGACCCGATCGGAGGCACCCTGGGGCTGCCGGGAGACTTCCTGATCGGCTCGGACGGCAAAGTGGTCGCCGCCAAACGCGGAATCCACGCCTACGACCAGTGGTCGGTCGACGAACTGCTGGCCCACGTGCGGTGACACCGGCCGCGGTCGCGCCGTGCCGGTCGGCCAGGGTTGCTTCTATATCCTTTTCGGGATGTCCGCATTGCGACCGACCGGCACGGCGCGCCCGCTCCCAGCGACCGCGCGCGGTCAGCGTGCGCGCGCACAGATCGTGGACGCCGCGGCCACGTTGATGTATCACAACGGCGTGAGCACCACCAGCCTCGACGACGTGCTGACCGCCGCGGGCGCCGGCAAGGGCCAGATGTATCACTATTTCGACGGCAAGGCCGACCTGGTGGCCGCGGTGATCGAGCGGCAACTGGAGTTGGTGCTCGCCGCGCAGCAACCCGAACTCGACCACACCGACTCCTGGCAGGGCATCGACGCGTGGATGGCCCGCATCGTGCGCGAGCAATCCCGAAGGGGCGGCCCGTTCGGGTGTCCGTTGGGAACGATCGCGGCCGAGTTGAAAAACGATGACACGTTTGGCCCCAGCCTGGATGCCGCGTTCGCTCGGTGGGAAGCCCCCCTGGCGCGCGGGCTGAAGGCGATGAAGGATCGCGGCGACCTGGTGCACACGGCGAAACCGGCGCGCCTGGCCGCCATGGTCATCGCCGCCCTGCAGGGCGGGATGTTGCTCGCCCGTGTGCGCGGAAACGTCACCGTGCTACGCGACACCCTCGACGGCGCGGTCACCGAACTTCACCGCTGGGCGGCTACTTCAGCACCCGCCAAACCCGGATCGGCCCGCCGCAAGCGCCAAACCCGTTGAGCCGTCAGAACTCTCGCTGGCCTGCGCTGAGGTAATCCTCAAGACTTTGACGGATCGCTGCGCGTCCGCGGTGCAGCAGCACCCGTTGATTGCCCGCGGTGATGTCGAGCACCTCGCAGACCTCCGCGGCGTCGAACCCGAGAAGGTCGCGCAGGGTCACCACGGCGCGTTGTCCCTCGGGTAACTTGTCCAGCTCACGCCGGGCAACCTCCAACAACTCGCGATGCAGAACCGAGCCCTCCGGGCTGTCCGGGAACGGCGCCGGCGGCTGTTTCCACGAGCCGGCGCCGGGCTCGCCGGGACGGTGAAAGCGCGCTGGATCCACGGTGGCCGCACCGAAGTCGGTGAGGGTCTCGTTGCGCCGATGATCGCGAACCCCGCGCTGCTTGGCGATGTTTGTCAACACCGCAAAGAGCCACGTCTTGAGCGAGGATCGGCCCTCAAAACCCCTAATGCCCTTCACCACGGCGATCCAAGTCTCTTGCACCACGTCCTCGGCTGTCGGGTGATCGGAGACGTAGGCGCGTGCGACACGCAACAGGGCGGGCGTGTGCTCGTCGACCAGTTGAGCAAAGGCACGCTGATCACCCGCGCGAAGCCCCGTGACCAACGCCTGCTCACCGGCGATCCGGGTTACCATGAGCCCGCCGTCTCGGCGAAGGCGGCCAGCAGCCGGGCGCGGTAGACCGGATCGAGGTGCTCCTCACGGATGCCGCCCAGAGTGCCGACCGTGGCGTGCAACTGGTCCAAATAAGCGGCGCAGCCCTCACATCCGTGCAGATGCGTCTCAAAGCGCGCGCGATCGTCGGCATCGAGCGCGTCCTCCAGATACGCCGTGACCAGCTCGACCATCTCCTCGCACCGCAGCGGGCGCGACCGCATCACCCCGCGCCGCCGCCACCACCACCGCATCCGGCCAGCCTTAGACGTCATTTCTCGCCCTCGACAATCATCGGGTCCCCAGATCCCCGGTCGGCGCGGCGGAATGCCGGGCCGATGAATTCAGCGTGACACGGCCAACGGGTCGTTGCCACCAGCCGTCACACTTTCGTCACGGCGCCACCTTGAGCACCTCGTGGGCGAGGAGCTCGCCGCGATCCTCCTGCAGGAAGTGCGATGCGCCTTCGATGCGCACCTGATCGATGGCGCCGGGGATGAGGTCACAGAACACCTGACCAGCTCGGGGGAAGGGGAAGATGGGGTCCTGGTCGGAGAACGCCACCAGGGCCGGCTTCTGCCACCGCGACAGCTGGTCGATGACCGCCCGCATCTCGTTGGCCCCGACGTCGTCGCCCGTGATGGGGACAAGCAGCGGGAAGCGGGCCGCCCCGGCTTTGGACTCGGGCGTGGGGAAGGGCGCGTCGTAGGCGGCGACGACGTCGTCGGCCAGGTCGGTGGCCGTCGCACCCTGGATCACCATTCCGACCGGGAGGTCGGGGTTCTTCTCGGCGAACTCGCGCCAGGACAGGAACCCTTTGGACACCCGCCCCGTGAACAGCCCGGTGTTGAAGATCGCCAGTGCAGCCACGCGATCGGAGTGCTCGACGGCCCAGCGCAGGCCGATCGGGCCGCCCCAGTCCTGCACCACGGCCGTCGCCTGCTGCACGTCGAGGCGATCGAGCACCGCGCTGACGATCTGCACGTGCCGGTCGAAGGTGTACCAGTTCGGGTCAGTCGGCTTGTCCGAGCGCCCGAAGCCGGCGTAGTCCGGCGCAATGACACGGTGGCCCGCGGCCACCAGCGGGCCGATCATCTTGCGGTACAGGTAAACCCAACTCGGCTCGCCGTGAAAACACACGATCGGCGTGCCCTCGCGCGGGCCCTCGTCGAGGTAATGGATCCGCAGACCGTCAACGTCGACATAGTGCGGCGTGAAGTCATAGCCAGGCAGGTGGGCGAATCGGCCCTCCGGGGTCCGAAAAACTTCAGGCAGGCCAACGCTCATCGGGCAGCTCCAGGTGTGAGGCAGGTGATCGTGATGTAGTGTACCGAACGGTAAAGTCAGACTTTCGGCGGTCGGAGCGGCGATGACACGGACGGATCGGGCCATTCTCATCACGGGCGCGAATTCCGGGATCGGCAAGGAGATCGCACGGCAACTGGCACTGCGCGGCGCATTTTCGACAATCTTCCTCGCGTGTCGCAACCTCACGCGAGCCGCGTCGGCACGATCCGACCTCGAGCGCGCCACGAACACCGCGCTGTTCGAAATCCTGCACATGGACGTCGCCGATCCCGGATCTGTGCAATCGGCCCTCGACACGATCACCAAACCGCTGCACACCGTCGTCTTGAACGCTGGCGGCCTCGGCGGGCCAAAACCATTGGCGCTCAACGACCATGGTGTCACCGAGGTCTTCGCCGCAAACGTGCTGGGGCACGTGATGCTGCTGGAGGCGCTGATCCAGCGTGAAATGTTAACCGCCGCCGCCGTGCTGACCGGCAGCGAGGCTGCCCGTGGTGTTGTTCAATTGCGCATCCCACCCCCAACCTTCGCCCACCATTCCGCCGACGAGTTCGCCGGCGTCATCGACGGATCCTTCTACACCGGCAGGCGCGCCACCGCGATGCTGGCTTACGCCCACGCGAAATATCTTGGTGCACTGTGGATATCGGCCCTGGCACGCCGCCATCCCGACCTTCGTCTGCTCACCGTGAGCCCGGGCAACACCGCAGGCACCAACGCGTTCGAGCACACCAACCCGATAGTGAGGACCGTCATGAGCCGCGTCGTGATGCCCTACATCGCACCGCTGTTCGGCCTTGCGCACAAGCTCGACGTCGGCGCGCGACGTCTGGTTGACGCAATCGTCGATGACTCGTACCGCAGCGGAGTGTTCTACGCCAGTGGCGCCGGGAAGCTCACCGGGCCCGTCGTCGACCAGGCGACGATCCTGGCAGACTTCGCCGACACCACGATCCAAGATCGCGCCGACGAAGCCATCCACCGATTTGTCGCCGCCGCTCGCTGACTACCGATCATCGGTGACAAGCGCCGACGGGTCGGCTGCCACGATCGCCTCCACCTCGATGCGCAGCGCGTCGAGGTGGTCGCGGGCGGCCCCGTCATAGTCGCGTGCGTGGTCATCAAGAACACACACCGTCCCCACCACGTGCCCGCCGGCGTCTCGGACCGGCATCCCGAGGTAATTACTCAAGCCGAACTCGGTCTCATCCTCGTTGCCCGCGAAGGTGTCATCGAGGCGGGAGTCACGCACGAAGATCGCCTCCCCGCCGTCGACCACCCGTTCGCAATACAGCGGCACCCGATCCGGTGCGGCGCCGGCCTTGGAGCCTGCGGCGCCCACCCGATAGAAGGCGGTGCCCGGGCCCGCCGTCGCCGCGACGACCATGGAATCGGGGTCCGAGCGCATGACCAGAACGGACTTGACACCGAGTTCGTCGGCCAGTTCTTCCAGGCGGGGCGCCACCGGGGCAAGAGAAGGTGTGGTCGCCGCTGACGTGGCCGCGCGGCCAAGAACACGGTCGACCGCCGCCAAGATGTCTTCAGGCTCGGTGCGCGTGGCGTAATTAGGATGCACGTCGATCCACCGCAACACCGACTCGGCATCGACGATCGCCACCGTGGGCATCGGCAGCGCAACGGTGCCGTCGGCGTTCACCGCCGCAAGATCAAGCCCCAGCTGCTTCTGCGCGGCCTGCGCTTCGTCGCTGGGCGCGATAACGATGCCCAACGCGGCGGCGATGCGGTTGCCCGGATCGGAGAGCACCGCGAAGCTCAGCTCATTGGCCTGCTGCATCGACACCGAACCATCCGGGCTCTGCGGGCTGATGGCCACCAGACGAACGCCGCGGGCCTCCAGCGCCGGCACCAAATCCTGTTCGTAAACGCGCAGCGCGATGTTGCAATACGGGCACCACGCCCCCCGATAGAAGACCACGACCGTGGGTGCTCCGGCCAGCACGTCGGCCGACGAGACTGACGTCCCGTCCGCCCCAATGAGCTCAGCGATCGGGAATCGCGTCCCAGGCACGGCCACCGACGCCGGCACCCCGGCCGCCTGGAGCTCGCGCTGGTCGGCGGCGAAGACCTCGAGCACCTCAGGCGGAGCCACGCCGGCCAACTGCTCCGCCAATTCTGCGACCTTCTCGCTGAAAGTGGTGAACTTAGAGCTTGTCATAGCACGCCTTCCCCGTCGGTGGTGTCATCGAGCCTGTCGACAGCGATCTCGCCTAGTGTACCAAACAGTACAGACGATGAACTCGCTTGAGCACCAAGCCCTGTCGGGTCCGAACGCACAACTGGCGGGGACTCGAGTTTCGTTGTCCCCCGCGCAGCCATGGGCCATCATCGGCGGCATGCGACGTTCGGGGGCATCGAGTTCGGCGTGGATTTGCACACGATGGCCCTAGCTACGGCCCCGCCGTCGCAGCTCGGCGACCAGAGCGTCGAAGTTCGCCGGGCGCACCTGCACCGCGTCGTCGCGCGCGGCGGCAGTGATCTTGACGGTGCGGCGAATCTGGTCGATGAAGACTCGGCAGGCTTCGCAGCCGCGTCGGTGTTGTTCGAACCGGCGCAGGTCTGTGTTACTCAGTGCGTCATCGAGATACGTCGTGACCAGCTCGATCACGTCGCTGCACGCCAGTTGCAGTTCGTTGGTGATGAATTCGTCAGTCATCGAGATACTCCTCCAGCGCAGCCCGCAGGGCGGCGCGCCCACGATGCAGCAGCACGCGTTGATTGACCGCCGAGATCCCCAACGCGTCGCAGATTTCCTCGCTCGTCCAGCCCTCGACGTCGCGCATCGAGACCACCTCGCGTTGCGCGTCTGGCAGTTTGGCCAAGGCGTGCGAGATCAAGGTGCGCACTTCGCGAGAAAGCAGTCGTTGCTCTGGCAACAGGTCCCACCTTGCGGGCACGTCAGACCAGTGGTGGGCACCCAGTTCGGCGTGAACCATCCGGTTGGGATCTACCGACGGGTACGGATCCGCCTCCGGACCTGCGACGGCAAATGGCACGGTGCGCCCCTGTGTTCGGGCCAGCGTCCGTATTCGGTTGAGCATGATGCGGAACACCCACGTCTTGACCGTCGAACGACCTTCGAAGCTCCCGATCGTGCGAACCACCGACGTCCACGTGTCTTGCACGGCATCTTCTGCAATGGACGCCGACAGGTAGATCCGCGCCATGCGGACCAGGGGTGCATGCATCGTGTCGACCAGTAGGCGGAATGCTTCGGTGTCCCCGGCCCGCAACGCGTCGACGAACTCGTCCTCGCTAGCCCACCGGTCGTCGACGACCGTGCGGATGTGTTCGCCCATTACCCAGCACCGCTCCCCAGCCGAAATTGCGGCCCGTGTAACAGATCAGCTGCACGGGCGTCTAACCAGTGGCCTCATCGATCTGGCATGCGGTGTAAGGCCATCAACCCGAACAATACTGGAGGAGAACCAATGAGCACGCTGTCCCTTGTCACCGACGCCGACGCGACCAACGACCAGGCCGAGGCGTTGGCCTCCGTGCAGCAGGCATTGGGCACGATTCCCAACCTCACCCGCGCGATGGTGCACAGTCCGGCGCTGCTGCGCGGATATCTCGGTTTGGCCGGCGCTCTCGACCGCGGAACGCTGCCGGGCTCCACCCGCGAACGCCTCGCCATCGCCATCGCACAGGCCAATGGGTGCTCGTATTGCCTGTCCGCACACAGCTACCTGGGTGAAAAGGCGGCGGGACTCAGCGCCGATCAAATCGGGTCGGCGCGCAAAGCAGATGCGGACGACCCCAAAACCGCCGCGATCCTTGCATTCGCGGTGGCCGTCAACGAACACCGCGGCCACATCGATGACGCCGATCTGGAAAACGCGCGCCGCGCAGGTCTGACCGACGCCGAGATCGCCGAAGTCATTGGCCACGTGGGCCTTAACGTGCTGACGAACTACTTCAACAACGTCGCGCACACCGAAATCGACTTCCCAATCGTGCAGCCGTGAACCGCACGGCCTGGCGGGTCACGCGACCGCGGCCCGCCAGGCCAGCCGTCACACGACACGTGCGGTGCCGGGGTCATCCTCGAAGACCGCGGCAGGGCGGCCTCTCCGATGTGAAACGGAGAGGCGCCAGAATCCGAGCCCGATACTTGACGGCGACGGCTATCACGCCCACGTCGTCACACGTCCATCGTGTCGCGGCGAGTGGGCCTGAATACCCGCTCCATGACGGAAGCGACTGCAGCTGAGGCGATTTCCGGTCAACCTGGCGGGCGCCGCTGTGGTCAGCGAGGCCAACACCTTGTCCTGACAGTCGATCACCAGCCGCCGGGGATCACCTTCGGCTGTAGGCTGTTCACCTTCGGTTCGAAGGGCAGCTGCGGGAACAGCGTCTCAGCGACCCGGTAGCACTCCTCGAGGTGCGGATACCCGGAGAGGATGAACGTGTCGATGCCGATGTCGTGGTACTCCATGATCCGGTCACGGACCTCCTCGACACTGCCCACCAGCGCGGTGCCGGCCCCGCCGGTGACCAGACCGACGCCTGCCCAGAGGTTGGGGCTCACCTCGAGGTGCTCCCTCGAGCCACGGTGCAGGGCCACCATGCGGCGTTGGCCTTCCGACTCAGAGCGGGCCAGCGCCGCCTGGGAGGCGGCGACGTCCTCGTCGCGCACGTAGCGGATCAAGTCATCGGCGGCCGCCCACGCTTCTCTGCTCGTTTCCCGCACAATGGTGTGTAGCCGGATGCCGAAGGTGACTCGTCGCCCGGCAGCGTGTGCCTTGGCCCGCATCTCGTCGAGTTTCGGCTGCACCTGCTCCGGTGGTTCGCCCCACGTCAGCACGGTGTCGATCCATTTCGCGGCGAACGCTTGCCCAGCGCCAGAGGAGGCGCCGCACATCAGCGGAGGGTGCGGCTCCTGCAGGGGAAGGTAGTGAAGCTGCCCCCCTTCGATGCGGACATATCGGCCGTTCATGTCCACGGTCTTGCCCTGCAGCAGGTCGGTCCACGCCTGGATGTACTCGTCGGCCTGCTCATAGCGTTGGCCATGCGACAGGAAGACACCGTCGCCGGCCAGTTCGACCGGATCGCCTCCACAGACCACGTTGACGGTGAGCCGACCCCTGCTGTAGCGGTCGAAGGCCGAGGCCATTCGAGCCGTCATCGACGGGGTCGACTGCCCGGGCCTGACAGCGACGATGAATCGCAGGCTCGTGGTCTCGGGTGCCAGAAACGACGCGGTGATCCATGCGTCTTCACACACCGAGCCCGTCGGGACCAGCACTCCGACATAGCCCAGATCGTCTGCGGCCTGCGCGATTTGGGTGATGTAACGCAGGTTAGCCGCCCGCGCCCGGTGCATCGTCGACAGGTGTGGGCCGTCGGTGTGGGTGGGGATGTACCAGTAGATGTCCATTCCTGCCTCCTTGATGCAAAACAGTGAGGATCTGGGCGCGGAGGGCCTGAAGTGCTGGGTCCGCCACGTCCCGCGGGCGGGGCTGGGGGTGCGCCATGTCGGCGATGATCCGTCCGGGTGGACCAGCCATCACAATCACCCGGTCTGCCAGTAGCACGGCCTCGTCGACGTCGTGGGTCACCAGGATCGCGGTGAGCGCCTCGTCGAGGATGATCCGCTCGAGTTCGGTTTGCATTTGACTGCGCAGCAGGCTGTCCAGCGCGCCCAGCGGCTCGTCGAGCAGCAGGATCTCGGGAGTGGTGACCAAGGCGCGGGCCAAGGAGGCTCGCTGCGCCATGCCGCCGGAAAGCTGATTCGGCCACGCCTTGCCGAAACCGGCCAGCCCGACCAGGTCGAGCGCATGGACGACTTGCTTTTCGATTTGGGCGGCCGGTCTCCGGAACGGCAGCGCGTAGGCGACGTTGTCAGACAACGACATCCACGGCATCAGTCGGTGCTCCTGGAAGACCAGGCCCCGGTCCCGGCCGGGTCCCCGAACGAGTCGACCGAAGGCCCGGATTTCGCCAACGAACGTGGTGTCAAGGCCCGCGATCGCGCGCAGCAGCGACGTCTTGCCAGCTCCGCTGCCACCCACGATGCCGACAACCTCTTGACGGCGGACGTCGAAGTTGACCTCGCTCAGCACATCCAGGGGACGCTTGCCGACCGTGACCCGTTTCTCGCGAATTCGTACTTGCAGGGCCGGCACCTCCGCGCCATTCACGTCAGCCACGGTAGGAGCGGTCCCAGCGGGTGAGGTAGCGGCCGAAGCGGGCGAGAAGCCCATCGGTGGCCTTTCCGAGAATGCCGATTGCGAGCATTCCGGCGATCATGGCAGCGGGCCGTGCGAAGTTGCGCGAATCCCAGATGAGCCATCCCAACCCGTTAGCCGACGCGATGACCTCCGCCGCGACCAACAGTGTCCACGACAGCGCCATCGCAACGCGCGCCGATGCGACAATCGACGGAGCCGCCGACGGCAGCAACACCGTCCGCAGCACTGTCCAGCGCGACTTCTCGTAGAGCTGCGCGACCTCCACGAGATCTTGCGAGGCAGAACGAATCCCCGCAGCGGTCGCCAGGATCAGCGTGGTGGCGGACCCGATCGCCACCAAGGTCACCTTTGAGAGCTCTCCGATGCCAAACACGATGACCAGCACCGGAATCCACGCCACCGCCGGGACCGGAATCAACGTCAAGGCGGTGGGCTCCAGGATTTTGGCTGCCAACGGGCTGGTGCCGATCACCGCCCCTGCCAGAATGCCGACCGTGCTGCCGATGGCAAAGCCAATCGCTATGCGGCGCACACTGACCCACGCGTGCTCGATCAGCGTTCCATCCATCGCCAGCCTGACGAACGCTTCGAGTGAGTCGAGCGGTCCAGCAACGAGCGTGTGCGGCAGGACGCCGCTGACCACCGCGACGTGCCATGCCACGACCAGTCCGATCGGTACGGCCAGCGCAAGTACGCAGCTTGTCAGACGATCGAAGAACCGCCGGCGTCGACGGGGCGCATTTGTCGCCACGGGCGCAGTCACCATCATCGTCATCGCGGAGGTCCGACCAGGTCCTTGACATCGACCTTCTGCTGAATGAAGCCAGCATCGGCCAGGAAATCGGCCTTCGCCTGGATGTCGGCAATGACCTCCTGAGTCAGCGTGGCGGTGAAGTCGTGGCGCGGCCAGGCCAATTCGACCACCTCCGGATCGACCCGAACTTCAGTGGCCACAATCGATTTCGCTTCTGCCGGTGATGCGCGGATGAACTCCTTTGCTTTGCCGATGGCAGCGACCAAAGCGGAGTAAACGGCCAGTGCATCTTCGGCCAGCCCGGGCCGTGCAACCGCGATGGACTGGATCGCAGCATCGCCTGCCGGTAGCAGCCTGGCGGTCTTCTGGACAAGCTGCTGCTGCACGAACGGCGGCCACACCGCCCACGCATCCAGGTGACCTGATTCGAACGCCGCCTTCGCGTCCGGCGGGGCCATATCGATCACTTGAATTAACTTGGGATCGACGCCGGCATCCTTGGCGATCTTGATCAAGGCGTAATGCGACGACGTACCCGCTAACACACCGACGCGCGCTCCGCCCAAATCGGCAGCGCTCGCGATCTTGCTGTCGATCGGTACGAGGATGTCCTGGACCAGGCTCGCGCCCAGAGCCACAATCCTGCAATGAACTCCCGCCGCCGCGGCGATTAGAGCCGGCGGCTCGGCCATGAAGACCATGTCGACCCGGTTTGTCGCCAACGCTTCTGTGACGGCTGGCGCCGAGTCGAATTCCACGTAGTCGACTTTCGTGCCGGCGCCGACGGCGGATTCGAACAACCGTTGCTTGCGCGCGATATAGAACGGTGCGTAATCGACTGCGCTGGCGAAAGTCCCAATCCGGACTGTATCCGGGGCACCACCGCCCCCGCCACAGCCACCTACGAAGAGCACGAGTGCCACAACAAATCCAATGCGGCCGACCAACCGGGCTAGCCGGCCGCCGCGAACTCGGAGCGTCGACATTCTGCAGACTCCCTTGCTACCAATCTGTCGCACGATAGATATTCCTGGTTATGGATCCATTACGTAGCTGTAGCGCACTCGTATCGCTGAACCGGATCAACAAGCCCGGCTCCAAGGACTTCAACCCTCCGAGGCAGACGGGTCTGCGCAATCGGGTCTGCGCAATGAACTGCGCCTGCTGGCACCGCATTCCCGTCCCGCACAGCGCTCGATGACCTGATAGACGATCCGGCCACGCGGACGTCGCAGTGCGGTGGGTATCGATGTTCTCCTGCATCGTCAGAGTCCATGCGCCCACCCGACAACAAACCGTGGCGCCCGCACAATAAGTTTGCAGTTCCTGTTGCGAGCGGCCACCGTTATGATCACCGCGAGTCGAAACCCGGCCTCGTCCACCGCCCTGCACTGCCCTAGAAATCTGCGGGGTTCGCCACCACAAGCAACACAGACGCCCCTCCCGCAAGCTTGAACAATGTCTTACCGCGGGCCTACGGAGAAGCGGAAGTAGTCGGGCTGGTATCGACGTTCACCGAGTCGCCCCCAGACACGCCACCACGGCCAGCCCGGCCTGGCTTGCCGGGCGAACGACAGCAACAAAAGCGCCAACACCGAGGACAGCATCGGAATCCCGACCGCCGCCTCCTTCAGCTGAGCGCGAACGTCCGCCGTCCGCTGACCATCATCACAGTGGCTTCGAGTGGGATGCGGTGTGAACAGAACGCCTGTGCCAGTTCGATATCCGAATCGGACGTGCACATCGTGACGGTGACGCCGATGACACGGTGGATACTGGACTTCGCGGCAGCCGCGGTATGGTCTAGCGGCACAAGGAGATTGGTCTCGGAATCGGGATGCCGCGGCGTTGCCCCGTGCAGGGGGGAATAGGCGACCACGTTAAAGTCCTTCGCGCCGCGCTCCTGCAGCTGGCCGTCGCCGTTTGCGAACCCGGACGCTCTGTCGCCGTCTTCGACTGCCGAAAAGCCATGCTGTCTGCAAGATCGGCCTGTCGGCCGCGACCAAACATGCTTACGCCCGCTTGGACACCAGCCCCCTGTGCGACCTCATCCGCTGTTCGTTCAAAAATGTGCACGCCGCCAACTCGCCAGCGCCGACGGCACAATCAGCGCATCGCGCCCGACCGCTAAGGATTTTAGGAGCGCCAGTACTTTCGGCCCCAGCAGTCACCACCACGGCGGCGACACAGCCGTTGGGCGTGAGGACTTCAGACGGAATCGGCGCCGAAACGATGAAATTACACCCTTGGGTTCCGCGGTTTTGCGGCCTTGCCGCTGCAGGACCCGGCCGGGGCGGCGGTCGAGCTGGAACGCTGCGTGCGACAGCTCGGGTTGTCCGGGGCGCTGGTCAATGACTGCATCCACAGACCGGGCGGACACTGCCTGGATGCACCCGAGTACGACGAGGTTTGGGCCGCCTTGGAAGCGCTGGGCGTAGCGCTGTATCTGCACCCGGGCGCCCCGCCGGCCGATCGGTGGCATGCCCTGGACGGTCGGCGCGAACTGTATGGCCCGACGGGGAGTTGGGGCGCCGCGGTCAGCGGCCACGCCCTGCGGATACTCTTCGCCGGAGTTTTCCGACCGCCATCCCTTCGGCCACCCTGATCTTGGGCCACATGGGCGCGTTCTTGCCGTTGCAGCGCAGCAGGCTCGACTCGCGTGTCCGCACCATCCAACCCGGCACACCGCTCAAGCAACCACCATCGGCCTACATCGGCACCAACATCGTGTTCACCACCAGCGGGGTGTTCTCGCCGGCGACCCTGACCGGGGCGGTGCTGGAGGTGGGCGCCGATGCTGTCATGTTTTCCGTGGACTACCCGTATGAGTCCTCGCAAGAGGCCGTCGCCCGGCTGCAGCGAACAACGCTCAGTGCCGGTGACCGGGCAAAGATCGCCCACGCCAACGCCGAACGCATCCTCGCGATCTCAGCCCGTTGAGCCGCACCTATCCATCCAAGACGGTCGCGGCACAACAGCGTCGGGTTGGCCGTGGCGTCGCTGCCGATCCGAACCAGCCTCTCGGGTGGGGCCGCCCTGCCGGCGAGCTGACGTCGACTGAGTCGCAGGCTGCTGGCTGATCAGCGCCGTCGCGCCTATGGGTTGCGCCGGTAAGCACTGACGTGCCCGAGCGCCATGTTCAGGGCGAGTTCGACGGGGCGGGCGCTGCGCATGGTCTGCGCCATCAGCAGACCGCCTTGCAGCGCGCTCATCATTGTCAACGCGAGCTCGGCCGGGTCGGCCTCGGCGGCCAGTTCGCCGTTGTCGCGCATGGCCACAAAGCCCGCGGACAGATACGATTCCCATTCGGCAAAGCACTGCGCGAGCACGTGTCGCGCAGTCTCGGATCGCTCAGCGAGTTCACCGACCAGCGAGCCAAGGGGGCAGCCGCCGACACCCTGCCTCGCGCGGGTCATGGCAACGAGGTGATCACACCAGCGCTGCAGACCCTCCCACGACGAGACCTCGCGAAGGTCGGGCTCCTGGGCGGCGATCACGCGGCCGAGCTGGATGGTGATCACCTCGCGAATGAGCGCGTCCTTGTTGGCGAAGTAGTGATACAGCTGCGACTTGCTGGTGGCGGTGACGGCCATGACATCGTCCAGGCTGGTTCCGGCCACCCCGTGCTCCTGCACCAGCGACGCCGCCGCCGCGACGATGCGGGCTCTAGTCGCCGCGCCGCGAGCCGTCAGCCGCGAACCAGCAGGGCCCTCCGTTGACACCATGACCGCAGCCTACCGACACTGGACTTGCCAGTCCACTCCTATGTCATCATGATGGACCGAGTAGTCCACCCAACCCCTCGGAAGGATGCCGATGTCCCGACTCGATTATGGTCAGCTGTTTCCCCGGATCGAGGTTCCCGCCGTCGGCGGCGCCACGATCTCCCTGCCCGGCGATCTCGCCGGGTCCTACGGCGTCATCTTGATCTACCGCGGGTCGTGGTGCCCATACTGCAATGCCCAGCTGGCCGGGTTCTCCCGCGCGCTCGACACGCTCAGTGAACTCAACGTCAAGGTGATCGCCTTGTCGGTGGATGATGAGCAGACCTCGGCTGCGCTGGTCGCCAAGCACAAGCTGCGTTTCCCGGTTGGCCATAGCGCCGACGCCGACGCGATCGCTGCGGCGACGGGTGCCTACGTCAACGACCATCCCCGTTATCTGCAATCGACGGGCTTCGTGCTGGCACCTGATGGGACGGTGCGGCTCGCGGTGTACTCGAGCGGGGCCATCGGGCGGCTGGTTGCCGACGACGTCATCGGTTTCGTCCGGTACCTGTCCGAGCACCCCGACGCGCGATGAGCAACGCCGCACACCGCTGCAGGCCGCTGCCGTGCCGCCAGACCAGCCCGACGGAACACATGCAGCCGAGCCGCCTGGTGCCCGCCGCCTCTTCCCCGGCCAAGCGGCGCGGGCGGTGAGGATGTCGAGCCCGATCCCGGCCAGCATCCGGGTGCTTATTGACGGACCGAATTACGCGCACCTGTCCACAGTTTCGGCCGGCGGTCATCCCCGCAATTGGGTGGTGTGGGTCGCGCGCGAGGACGACAACGTCCTGATCTGCACCCATGCCAAGGCCCCGAAGGCCAAGGACATGCGCCGCGACCCTCGCGTCGGCCTGTCGATCACCGCGTTCGACAACCCCTACCGGATGGCCGCCCTGCAGGGCAGGGTCATCGCAGTCCGCGACGACGCCGCCTGCCACTACATGGACCCGATCTCAATCAAATACACCGGCGCCGCCTTCCCGAGCCGCGGCCCCGGACGCGTGTGCTTTGTCATCGCGATCGACAACGCCAACCAGCACACGCTGGACTTCACCCACAACCCAACGGAAGCCGGATGAGCACCGCAACCAAAGCAACACATCGGGGCAAGACACATCGAAGTGCGGTGTGGCCCTAGCGGAAAGGGGCCGGGTCCGAACGTGGTCGACGACGACGACGCGGGCGTGGACCCTCCGGCCCCCCAACGAACTCCCCGCCCGGCACACTACGAGCCGACGAGGCGAGTGAACGCCCGCCGGCACCGAATTGATCGTCGACGGTGGGCATCTGCTCGCCCGACCTGACCATCGGCCCATCAGTAGAAGGAGATCATCATGGCCCGCACGGCCCCAGCACGATCCAAGCGCGTCACTGTCGGCGAGCAGTTCCCCACCCTGCTGCTTAGGGGACTCAACGACGAACCCGTACAGATTCCCGACCCCACGGGCGCGCTAACGCACCTGCAGTTCCGGCGTTTCGCAGGCTGCCCGGTATGCAATCTGCACCTGCGCTCGATCAGCGGACGAATCGAGGAGATCAACACCGCAGGCATCCGCGAAGTGGTGGTGTTCCACTCCACCGCCGCCGAGCTGCGCAAATACCAAGACGATATGCCCTTTGCGGTGGTCGGCGACCCCGACAAGGATCTCTACCGCCGATTCGGGGTGGAAGCCTCGACAAAAGCCCTCAGACTCGCGGCCTGGCGCGCGCTGCCCGGCGGATACTGGCACGCCATCAAGACCGCGATCGCCAAACGCCGCTCACCACTGCCCGCCTCACCGACCAACGGCAACCTCGGACTGCCCGCCGATCTGCTCATCGGGCCCGATGGACGAATCCTCGCCGCCAAGTACGGCAGCCACGCCTACGACCAATGGACGGTGGACGAAATACTCGCCACCGCACGCCAACAGTGATCGCCATCAACAACGCCCACCGGGCGCGCAGGACTTCACCCACAACCCCAAGGAAACGCGATGAGCACCCAAGCCGACACTTCGCCACGCTTCAGCGTCACACGCACCACCCCTGCACTGTGGCGGGTCACGTTCGACAACCCGCCCATCAACCTCGTCGACCCGCTGATGGTCGTCGAACTTCACCAACTCCTCACCGAAATCGAACAAGACCACCACGTTGCCGTCATCGTGTTCGAAAGCGCCAACCCCGACTTCTTCCTTAACCACGTTGACGTCGCAGCCGACCCCTCACCACTCACGGCGCTGCCCACCGCGCCCTCGCCGTTTCATCACTGGACCAATCTGCTGATCCGGATCAGCAAATTGCCAGCCGTGACGATCAGCGCCATCCGCGGCCGAGCGCGTGCCGCCGGCAGCGAGCTAGCGCTGGCCACCGACATCCGCTTCGCCAGCCGCGAACGGGCGATCCTCGGACAATTCGAAGTCGGCTTCGCCGCCATCCCAGGCGGTGGTCCATCCAGCCGGCTACCCACGATAGTCGGCCGCGGACGGGCCCTGGAGATCCTCCTCGGCGGCCACGATTTCACCGGTGAGCTGGCCGAGCGCTACGGATACGTCAACAGGGCCATCCCCGATGCCGAATTCGACGCATTCGTCGACGCATTCGCACATCGGGTGTCACGCTTCGACCTGCTCGCCCTCGCCGACATCAAACGGTTCGTGAACAACGCGTCACTACCTGCCGACGCGACCCTGCTCTCCGAAATGGACACACTCATCGGGGCCTTTGCGCGCCCCGCCGCCGCATCGATCATCGCCCAAGCACTCAAAGACGGCTTCCAACAGCCCGGCCCACTCGAGCTCACACTCGGCGACTACATCAACGACGTCCGCGCCGCGCCGGGCACACTGCCAACCCGGTGACCTGTAAGCTCCCAGCGGAGATCGAGCATCGCGGCGGGCAGCTTGGGGCTGAGGGTGAAGTCGAAGTCTTCGAAGGTGTTGTGCTGTTCGAAGCGAGCGCGACCGACTCGCCGTGCCAGGGCCGCGGTCATAGGACTCGGGTGCAAAGGTTTAATCAATAGTGGAGTACGAAAAGGAGCCGTGACGAGGAGCTATGTGACGGCGAGGCCGCCGTCCACGGCGAGAACTTGACCGGTGACCCAGTCCGAACCGGGATCGGTCAGCTTGATGATCCAGGCTGCGACGTCGTCGGGGACGCCGCGCCGCCCCAGCGGAATGGTTGCCGTCTCCAGGGCTTTGACTTCCTTTATCGCGTCCTCGCTGAGTCCCATCCTTTCCTTTAGAAATGCCGTTTCGACAGGCCCCGATGCGATCGCATTCACCCGGATGCCTGTGGAGGCCAGTTCAAGCGCCCAGCAGCGCGTGAGATGCTCGACCGCGGCTTTACTTGCCGCATAGTGAGACAAGCCAGCAGCAGGTTTCGACCCGTATGTACTGGACACATTGATGATGCTGCCGTGTGATCGGGCCAGATGCGGAAGGGCCGCCTTAGCCATGAGAGTAGGGCCGATCACGTTGATTCGGAATGTGTTGAATATTGCTTCGATCGAAACGTCGGCGAGCGCGGCGAGGACGCCCGCTCCGGCGTTGTTCACGATGACGTCTAGGCGCCCCCACCGCGCCATCGCGAAATCGATGGTCCGATAAACGTCGTCAGCATCGCCAGCATCGGCGACGAGCCCCACGATGGCTCGGTCATCGCGTGCGATGTCGTCGAGTCTGTCCTGTCGGCGGCCGGTGATAAGAACGTTGGCCCCCTGGGCGGCGTATAGTTTAGCAGCGGCGAGACCGATGCCCGCGGCGCCACCCGTGATGATCACAGTCTTCTCGGAGAATTTCGGCATAATACTTTCCCATACTTTCGAAAGTGCAAGTCCAACAACAGACCAAGCGCTGACCCCATGGTCGCGACCCGCGCGGTCGACGAGGTGATGAATGATTCAGTGACCGCAACGTTCTCGCCAGGGGTCGGCACATGCCTAACCGACCATCGGTTCCTCCATTCCGCACCGTCGACGGATCACGCATTAAGTCGAGCGTCCATGGCTCGAGATATCTGATCGACATCGAGTTCCCCGGGTTGGGAAGGATCCTGGTGGTTCATGCTCCTCCATGACGATGTTGCGGAGCTCGCTTTCCTTCTTCTTGGTGTGCTCACGCAACGGGAACGCGGTGTTGTCATACAGGCTCATCGAACCGAACAGCGCGCCGTCCTGGAACATGACGCCGAACAGTGTGCGGATGTCGTAGAGCTCCTTGGCCGAGCACTCGATGATGTTGGTGCCGTCGACGATGATCTTGCCGCGCTCGGGGCGCAGCAGACCGATCAAAGACTTCAAGTACACCGATTTACCGGTACCCGAGCCCAGCAGGACGCTGACCTCACCGGCGGGGATCTCCATCGTGACGTCTTCCCAAATTCGCTGGGCCCCAAACGACTTCGTCAACCCCTCAACCGAAACATCAATACCCACCGGACATCCCTTCGTGCATGGCGCCTATCCTCAACCGCCTTACCACCAGTTGCCTTGTGTGCTCACCCGTGAGCCACATCGGCGATGCCGATGGTGTCGCCGATCCGGGGACGACCACCGGCATATGTGGCTCTTCCTGAGTCAGATCCACGTCGTCCTCCAGTTCCGGAACGATTGGTATGAACTGGCACAAGAACGTCGCCGCCAACGAACACGGATTATCGGTGTCGGCGCGTGCCGTAGACGGCGCCGCGCATGTGAGAATCGTGGCGAGCGCACCTGCGGTAGTGGCGGCCGGAGTTCGTCCGCGCCGGAGTACTTGGGCCGCCCGGTTGCGATCGATGGTCATCGGATGGTAGCGGTCATGTCGGGGGCCATGGCTGCCAGCTGGGGAGCCCAGCTGTTCCAGTCGTGTTGCCCACCCTGGGCAATGTCAAAGTGCCCGTTGCGTCCGCCTGCGCTGCGGTAGTGGTTATAAAAGGATCGATTCGAGCCCTGCGCCTGATCGCAATGGCCGATCATCGCCGCCGGATCACTGCATGTCAGAGTGGATGGGCTGTAGACCCACAACCGGGTGTCATTGTCGACAAGCAGCGGTACGTGCACGTCAGGGTCATGCCACTTCCAACGACCTAACTGCGCGGCCCCCCACATGGCCTGGTGTTGGACGTCTCGTCAGGTGATGACGGTGGAGGGGTTTCTCGTCACTTGTGCTGAGGATGTGGTGGGAGAGGGGGCGACCCTCAAACCCGCGTTGGACAAACTCAACGGCGTACTGGCGACGCTGGACAACCGAAAAGCTGAGATCCAGCAGTCGATCAAGGGACTGAACTCCTATGCGATGAGTTTCGGCGAGGTGTTGTCCGGGGGGCCCTTCTTCAAGGCCTACATCGCCAATCTCATTCCAGGCCAATTCATTCAGCCATTTGTCGACTCCGCATTCTCCGACCTCGGGTTGGACCCCAACGTCCTGCTGCCGTCGCAACGCACCGACCCGCAGACGGGTCAGCCGGGAACCCCGGCTCTTCCGGCGCCCTACCCGCGCACCGGGCAGGCTGGCGAACCGCGGATGACGCTGCCCGACGCGATCACCGGAAACCCCGGCGACCAGGCATGTGGTCCGCCCGCAATTGCGCTACCTGGTCCCGGCTGCTATCCCTACCGGGAGCCGTCACCCGCGCCTGCGCCTGGCGGTCCACCTCCCGGTCCACCGGCGAAGCAGGTACCCGATCCCAACGCATCAACGCCGCCGACGCCAAGCCCGGTGTTCGTACCCGCACCCGGCGAACCGACGGCCTCCAGTGAGGCGGGCAATGATCAATAACCGCAGAGTCAAGGCAGCGCTGACGGCGGCGCTGGTCGTCCTCGTCGTGGTCGGGGGATACGTTGTCGTGCAATTCATTCGAGCTTCGAATCGCACGCATGTCGTTGCCTATTTCGACAACAGCAACGGCATCTTCCCCGGTGACGATGTCCGCATCCGTGGTGTCAACGTCGGCAAGATCGACAAGATCGAGCCAGAACCCACCCGGGTGAAAATCAGCTTCTGGCTGGACAGCGAGTACGCGGTTCCCGCCGACGCCAAGGCCGTGATCGTATCGCCGACGTTGGTGACCGCACGTGCCGTCCAACTCACCCCGCCCTACACCGGCGGCGCCACCCTGCAGAACGACGCGGTCATCCCCCAGGAGCGCACCGCGGTTCCGGTGGAATGGGACGACGTCCGCGTTCAGCTTGAACGCCTCACCCAGGCGTTGCAGCCCACCGAGCCTGGCGGCAGCAGCACCTTGGGAGCGTTGGTTCACACCGCCGCGGACAATCTCCGCGGTCAGGGCCCAGCGATCCGGGACGCGGTCATCAAACTGTCCCAGGCACTTTCGGCGCTCGGCGATCACAGCGGCGACATCTTCACCAGCGTCAAGAACATCGCAACGCTGGTGACCGCGCTGAAGGACAGCGCCGGACTGCTCGAGACCCTCAACGGAAACCTCGCTTCGGTCACCGGACTGCTCGCGGACGAGCCCGGCGAGGTCGCCGGCGCCGTCAAAGACCTCAATGATGTGGTCGGCAAGGTCAGCAGTTTCGTTGCAGACAACCGCGAAGCGCTGGGCACCACCTCCGACAAACTCGCATCGGTTTCGACTGCTCTGAACGAGAGCCTGGACGACATCAAACAGCTCCTGCATATCCTGCCGACGACGGCGGCCAACGCCGCCAACCTCTATCAGCCCGCACAAGGCAGCCTCACCGGCATCGCCGCGGTCAACAACTTCGCCGACCCCATCAATTTCCTGTGCGGCGCCATTCAGGCGGCATCACGCCTGGGTGCCGAACAGTCGGCGAAGCTGTGCGTGCAGTACCTGGCGCCGATCGTGAAAAACCGCCAGTACAACTTCCCGCCGCTTGGCTTCAACCCGTTCGTCGGCGCCACGGCACGCCCGAACGAGATCTCCTACAGCGAGGACTGGATGCGCCCGGATTACGTTCCGCCGCAACCGGCTCCAGCTGCGCCGCCCGCCCCACCCGGCCCCCCGTTGGCCGCCGAACAGGCAGCACCCACAGATGCGGCGGCCATAGTCGGCGGGCCGGCGCCGCAGACCACCGACCCGGCAGCCGGGCTGGCGGGAATGATGCTGCCTGCGGGGACGGGGTCATGACGATGCGCAGCTGGCGACGGATACCGGCCGCTGTCCTGACGTGCATCCTGGCGGCCACCGCGGTCGCAGGCTGTGGGTGGCGAGGGCTGAATTCCCTGCCACTCCCCGGAACCGAAGGCGGTGGGCCCGGGGCTTACACCATCCAGGCGCAGATGCCTGATGTGAACAACATCCAGCCCAATTCACGCGTGCGCGTCGGTGACGTCACGGTGGGCACAGTCACCAAAATCGAGCGCCAGGATTGGCACGCGCTGGTGACCATGAAGCTCAACGGCGATGTCACGCTACCCGCCAATTCGACAGTGACACTGGGCCAGACGGCATTGCTGGGATCGCTGCACATCGAGCTGGCGCCGCCGACCGACGAAGCGCCTGAGGGCAGGCTTCATCAGGGCTCGCTGATACCGCTGTCATCGGGAAAGGCCTACCCATCGACCGAGCAGACACTGGCGACCGCCTCGTTGCTGCTCAATGGCGGAGGTATCGCCAAGGTACAGGACATCACCACCGCGCTGAGCACCGCGTTATCCGGGCGGGAGGGAGACCTCCGCAGCCTGATGGATCAGTTGAACACATTCGTCACCCGGGTCAACGATCAAACCGGCGACATCATCGCGGCCAGCGACAGTCTCAACCGCCTGCTGGGCCAATTCGCCGAGCAGAAGCCGGTTCTCGACAAGGGCCTTGACACAATCCCCGACGCCCTGGCGGTGGTCAATCGAGAACGGGAGAATCTCATCGACGCGGTCGACCAGTTGGGCAAATTCAGCGCGCTGGCTGCCGATTCGGTCAACAAGACCAAAGCACCGTTGGTCCAGGAACTCAAAGACCTTGGGCCGGTGCTGGAATCACTGGCCAACGCCGGCCCGGCGCTGACACATGCGTTGGACCTGATACCCACGTTCCCGTTCCCGAAATCCACCTTGACCAAGTGGTTCCGCGGCGACTACGCCAACGTGAGTCTGGTCGTCGACCTGACGCTGAGCCGGATCGACAGCTCCATCTTCACCGGAACCAGATGGGAATGCGATCTGACATGGCTGGAGATGCAGTGGGGCCGAACCATTGGCCAGCTGCCCAGTCCGTGCACCAACAGTGCGCCGCCCAACGGCGCCGGTAACCCCCTACTGGCGCCCTACCGCTACAACCAGGGACCGTAACCGTGTATCTCAGCAAGCTGGTCAGACGCCAACTGTCGGTCTTCTCCGTCGTCGCAGTCGTCGCCGGAGGCACGATGGCCATCGGATACCTCGACCTGCCCAAGGCGCTGTTCGGAATCGGCCACTACCAGGTGACGGTGAACCTGCCATCGTCTGGGGGGCTGTACAAAGACGGCAACGTCACCTACCGCGGGGTTGAAGTCGGCCGCGTTGAGGACGTTCGGCTCAACGGCGGCGGAGTCGACGCGGTGCTGTCATTGAAGTCTGACACCAAGATTCCCGCCAACGTCGACGCCAATGTGCACAGTCAGACAGCTGTCGGCGAGTTGTTCATCGAGCTCGTCCCCCGCTCCGGCGACGGCCCCAAGCTCAAGGACGGTGACGTCATACCTGCCGACCACGCAACGCTGCCCCCCGATATCAACACCCTGCTGGCTCAGACCAACGCCGGACTGCAAGCCATCCCCCACGGCGATCTCAAGACTGTGATCGACGAGTCCTACACGGCGATAGGAGGATTAGGGCCAGAACTGGCGCGCATCGTCAAGGGGGCAACTACCCTTGCCGCCGATGCGCGCGCAAACCTCGACTCGCTGACCACCGTGATCGATCAATCCAAGCCCGTGCTGGACAGTCAGATCAACTCCTCGGACTCGATCCGGGCCTGGGCGGCCAACGTCGCTGAGGTCACCCGCCAACTGCAAGAACAGGATCCCGCGCTGAAAGGCGTGCTGGACAGAGGGCCTGCCGCAACAACCGAAGCACGCCAGCTGATTGACCGGCTCAAACCCACGCTGCCCGTGGTCCTGGCCAACCTCGTCAACCTCGAACAGGTGGCAGTCACCTACCAACCCAGTCTCGAACAGATCCTTGTCCTGTTCCCCAAGGACATCGAAATGCTCCAGGCGGCCCAACTCGCCAACCGCGATACCAAGCAGGACTACAAGGGACTGTTCCTGTCGTTCAACCTCAACGCCAACCTCCCTCCGCCGTGCACCACCGGTTTCCTCCCCGCTCAACAGGTACGCTCGCCCAGCGAAGTGGACTATCCCGAACGGCCGGCGGGCGACATGTACTGCCGGGTGCCGCAAGACTCGGCGTTGGACGTGCGCGGTGCGCGTAACGCCCCATGCATCACACGCCCAGGCAAGCGTGCACCCACCGTCAAGTTGTGCGAGAGCGACGAGGACTATGTGCCTCTCAACGACGGCTACAACTGGAAGGGCGACCCGAATGCCACGCTGTCCGGCCAGTCGGTACCCCAGCAGCCGCCGGGGACGCCGCCACCAGCCGGTCCCCCCGCACCGCCACCCATCGCGGTCGCCCAGTATGACCCCGCAACCGGCACGTACACCGGGCCCGACGGTAAGCAGTACACGCAGACCGATCTCGCTCGGGACGGGCGGCCGCGCGCGTGGCAGGACTTGCTCATCCCACGCGGTGGTGACTGATCGATCCGACGTGGAGCGCAGCGCATGCGAGCTACACCAATGTTCTAGGTAAAAACGTGAGATGTGTTGATGGGCATTAATACCCAATCGGTCGAAGACGCTCTTTGGACGCCGGAGGTGGCTAACCGATTGCAGGTCGAAACCCTGACCGGCACCCCTCGTCTAAACCTACGGCCACATCAATCCCACACGATTCCAGATCGGGTAACCCCTTGAAAAGGACGAGTAAACCATGAGCTATGTCGCCGCGGCCGGCGAATTCAATCGCGACACCAACTACATCAGCAGCCGCATCACCGCTGACGGCCGCGACGGCTATCCCGTCGAACCAGGCCGCTACCGCCTGATCGTCGCGCGGGCCTGTCCGTGGGCCAACCGCACGATCATTGTGCGACGACTGCTCGGCCTGGAAAAGGTTCTGTCTATTGGCTTTTGCGGACCAACGCACGATACACGCAGCTGGACCTTCGACCTCGACCCAGGTGGCCTCGACCCAGTGCTGAAGATCCATTTCTTACGCGACGCATACAACAAGCGCATACCGGACTATCCGAAGGGAGTCACGGTGCCCGCGATCGTGGACGCGCCGACGGGCGCAGTGGTCACCAACGACTTCGCCCAAATGACCGTGGACTTCTCGACGCAGTGGACCCATTTCCATCGCGAGGGCGCCCCCCAGCTCTATCCCGAGCGACGGCGCGACGAGATCGACGACGTCGCTCAGCGCATCTACACCGAGGTCAACGACGGCGTCTACCAATGCGGGTTCGCGAGCTCACAGGATGCATACGACAGAGCCTACGACCGATTATTCAGCGCACTCGATTGGCTTTCTGAGCGCCTACAGACCCAACGCTATCTCGTAGGCGACACCATCACCGAGGCAGACATCCGGCTGTTCACCACACTGGCCCGATTTGACTCCGTATATCACGGCCACTTCAAATGCAATCGGTCGAAACTCACAGAGATGCCGACGCTGTGGGCCTACGCGCGGGATCTGTTCCAGACACCGGGCTTTGGCGACACCATCGACTTCGTGCAGACCAAGCAGCACTACTACATCGTGCACACGGATATCAATCCGACACAAGTCGTGCCGAAGGGTCCTGACCTGTCAAACTGGCTCACGCCGCACGGCCGGGAAGAGTTAGGCGGTAGGCCGTTTGGAGACGGCACACCACCTGAGTCGACTCCCGAGGGGGAACACATGCCCGACGGGCCCGAAGCCCGATAGTGTCAGACGGTCTCGACACACCAGACAGCACGGCGTACCTGCTCCAGCTCACAGACCTCGTCCTCGCACATACAGTCCTCGCGGCCGCGCATTCGAGCTGTCTGAGTCGCGGTCATAGCGCTTCACTGCCACCACACACTCCTCGGGCGTGGTATGCCAGCCACCGTAAAGCGTTAAATCCCAGAGCCCACCCGCGAATGGGATGCTCTTGATCCGAATGGGATGCTCTTGATGTTGTCGGCGTTCCAGTCCTTGGCTACCTCATCGGCCCTGACCAGTCGGGTGACACCGGGCTCCACCGAGAAGTTGACGATGTCGGCGGGCTTGCGGTCGACAACGGCGCGCGGCTGATCACCCGAGGCGCCGTAGTAGAACGTGGTCACGGCCACTCCCCTGCCCTCCGGCGTGGCGGCGAAGGCGTGGATGGTCTTGCTCCAGCCGGGCTTCGGCGCGGCGTGGGCACCACGCGTAGCGTCGTCTCACCGGTCGGCCGCTTGTCGCCACCGGCGACATCACCTGGCGGCCCCCCGCCGTATCCCGCGAGCAGGGTTGCGGTAACGGCCAATGCGGCTGCGCTGCCCCATGACTTGCTGATGTGCCTCATGAACCGCTCGATGTGGTTTAACGGCAGCGGCCGCCCGCCGCGTCGCGTGCCCGACAGCAGCAAGGTTATTCGGGGTAGGGCAGTGATTCGGCGGCACGTTCGATCTGCAGCAGGCTGCGGCTGGTTGTCATGCGAGTCGATTCCTCACTGCTGAGCGCGCGCACGGTTTCGATCTGCACCTGCACGACCACTCCCTCCTCGGCGGCCAGCCGCGCGGCGGCGGCGAGGGTGTCGGGGTCGCTGACGTTGACCGCCAGAGGGGTTTTGGTGCCTGACGGGGTGAGGTATAGGCTGCCGAGGCTGCGGCGGAAACCGTCGATGGTGCCGATCGCCCATCCGCGTTCGCTGTCGTAGTTGTAGTTTTTCAGTTCGCTGCCAAGCAGCGCGGCTCCGGCCTGGGTGAAGGCGACTTCGGTAGATCCGAGGCCGCGCTGGCGTATCTGTCCGGCGATGTCCCATCCAGCTGTTCTCATTGCGGATGTGGAGCGCAGCAGGCCTCGTCGCGCTTTGATCGGTAGGTCACGCACGTCGCTGCCGACTCCGGCGGCACTGGAGCTAGCGTTGGTGAACAGCCGGGCGATTGTGCGCAGCGCCTCCGAATCGGGGCTTGAGGCGAATTGGCTTGTGCCGCCGAGTGGTACATGCTTCGCATCTCCGTCAAGTGGGGCGTCGGCGCGCAGCACAACCCGCACCGAGCCGGGACCGAGCCCGTGTATGAGAAGGTTTCGATTCAGCGCGTTCAGTTGAAGTCTCTCTCGAACGATCGCTTTGGTGGCGTCGTTGACTCCGGCGACGAAGGTTGCGAGTTTGTCCGCGCGGGTGGCATGGCCCCGCACCCCGGCGCCCTCCAAGTGCAGGTCGAGCTCGACTTGTTCAGGCGCGGTTTCTTCGGCCCAGACGCGTTCTGCGGCCGGATCACCTTGTACCGTGCCCGAATACAGCTGGCCGAGTGCGAAATCCGCGGTGTCGGGGAAATGCTCGTATTCATAGCGGATGGCGGCTCGAAGCAGGTCGTCGTCGCTGAGGCCGGAGAGGTGGCCGAGACCGGTCATTGATCGATCACCTCCACGAAGCCCTTTGTCGCACTGTCGATTATCTCACCATCGGGGCCGATCACCCGTGACCACCACCGGCGTTGCCGCTCAACGGCATATGGGTTGTCGCGGTTCACCACCAGGGCGTCGGTGAGCCCGCCCATGCAATGCAGCTTGTCTGTCTGCACAACCAGGTCACTGTGCCCGAGGGTGCCGGTGACCGAGCCGAGAGTCCACAGCGGCAGTGCGGCATCACCGTGTACCTGCTCCAACGCGTGAGCTGGCACCAGACAGGCGAAATCGCCGTCGCCGGGCGTGTCGTCTTTATAGGTGCAGAAGCCGCCGCTGAGCCAAATCGTGATCTCGTGACGATAGAACAACTGTCTGACAAGGGTGATGTGAATCCGGATCGCATCCAGAATCAAGCCACGCCGCTCGCGCGTGTGATCGGCAGCGTCATCGACGAATCGAGAGCGTACCTCGTCCAACGTCGCCCGATGGATGCCCGGCGGTAGTGTTCCGTGCTCGCCCATGCAGCGCGGAAGCATGTCTACCCCCCGTCGACGTCGATCCGCTCCTTCGTCCTGGTGCGAATGTACGCAGGCCAGGGGTCCCCGGCCGCGGCGGCCTCGTCCAGTTCGGCGTCGGTCATCTCCTCCGGCGGCTTGCCGTGCCAGGACGGAGGCATCGCGCTGGTGTTGCTCAAAATGTCCAGCGTCTCGTCGATGCAGCGCATCGCATCCTGTGCGGCGGCCACGAGTTGGCCCGTCGCGGGCTGAGCAACGTCGACCGCGCTCAACGCGGCCCCAAGCCGTTGCCGCGCATCGACGAGGTTGGTCAGGTCGCTGCGGGTCGCCACCGCGCCGGTGTCGTCGGCGATGAATGCCCGAATCAGCTCGTCGATCGCCTTGCACTGGCGGGTGTTCATGCGCTGGGCCTCAGACGGCGGCTCATACCCCACCGCACCCGGCGCCCTCACCCCAGCCGCCGCGAACGCGGTATTCTCCGACACGTCGGCCAGGTAGGCGATCGCCCGAATCGACGCATCCGAGGGCCGGGTGGCATACGTGCCCTGCCGCAGCCGGTTCAGCGTCGCGTGCGAAATGTCATGCCCGCCGTGTTGCGCCAGCTCGGCTAGCCTGCGCCCGGACGCCCCACCGTAACGTTGCGCGGCGACGTCGATCAAATCGATCAGCGATCTGCTGGTCTTACCCATAGTCAGCCCACCGCCCATTAGCTCGGTCTGTTGACGCGTCTGTATGTTCGCGCGACACCTAGTGTTCTGCCACTTGTAACGTGAGTCAAGCGCAACACACCGCATCGGCGGGCCTGCAATCGAACTACAACCCTGTAACCTGCCTCACGTGTCAGACGCCACTCGCCTTTCGGGTGGTCGCTCGGTGCTTGGAGCGGGGGCGGCTTTGCACGTCGTCACGTTCGGGCCACAGCCGTCGGCCCAGGGCCTGTTCCAGGCGGGCCAGGGAGCCGATGTCGCAGAGCACGGTGCCGGCCAGGATCCGTCCGATGGTGGTGTGGGCCACTCCGCTGGTCGCCGCGAGTGCTCGCTGGCCGGTGGCGGTCTCGGTCATGGCTGCGCGCAATGCACGCGCGAGCTGCTGCGCGGCAGGTGCCGACGGTGGCGCGTCGGGGTCCAGGTCGGCGTCCGGCCAGAACCCCCGCAAGACGTATGCGCTCGGTGGGCGGTCACCATTGCTGCGCGACACAGGCCCACGATATCCCGCCCCACCGTCGCCGCAGGCCGACGTGTCGGACCCCTCTGCTCCAATGGTGCATACACGCACCACTTGGGAAGGGGTCACCATGATGATCCAGCTGTCATCAACGGCGGCGCCGCATGCTGAGGCCCGGGGTGCAGCTGCTGCTGCCGCTGCAGTGGGGGCCGGCCATGGCTGACGGGAGCCTGGCCGCGGCGGTGCAGGCGGTGACCGGTGCGTGGATCGCCGATGGGGTGCTGGCCGCGCAGACGCTGGACAAGTTCGGTCTGCTGATCCGCCGATTCAGCCGATTCGCCGCAGTGCACGACGTCACCACCCTCGCCGCAGTCGATCACGCGCTGGTCGCGAAATTCGTTGCGGCCAAAGGCCGTACCCGCCACGGTGTCGTATCGGACGCGGCGGTGGCGACCATGCACAACCGCCGTGCGGCGCTGCGCGCGTTCTTTCGCACCGCGCGCCGGCTGCGGCTGACGCTGGACGACCCGACTATCGACATCGCCGTCCCCGCCCGACAGTCGTCCTGCCAGCGCCCACTGTCCGAGGATGAGGCCGCGCTGGTGCGGTTGTTTTCCGAACGCACCGCCCCGACTCGGCACGCCGCGACCGCGGCGTTGCTACTCGCCGGCGCGCACACCTCCGAGCTGGGACACATCACCGCCGCCGATCTGGATCCACAGGCCGCAACCGTGTGGATGCACGGCTCGAGCAAGTATCGCCCCCGCACACTGACGCTGGACCGCTGGTCGATGCGAGTGCTTTCCGAGCGCGCCGCCCACCTCACCCGCCCGCTACCCAGCCCCAAACCCTCGCCGGTGTTGTGCACCGGCGCCGGCGGAAGCGACGCACATAAGCAGGCCCGGGTGTGCGTGACCGTGCGCGAAATCCTCTCCCGCGCCGAGCTATCCGACGACTCCGGGGTGCGGCCGGCATCGCTGACCGCCTTCGCGGCGCGCCGCGAGTTCGACCGCACCGGCCGCATCGAAGACGCCGCGCGTCTCATCGGCTCACCCTCGCTGGACACCACCGCCGCCCTCATCGGCTACCACTGGCATGACCGGGCGGGCCCGTTATGAACCCCAAAGACCGGTCCCGTAAAAAGGCCGGCGCCTACGGCGCCGAACGCATCAAGCAACGCGAGCTGCGCCGGGTCGAAACGCCAATGGATCTCACGCTGCTGGAGATCGACACCATCGAGGCGATCGCCTCCCACGAGGTCATCTATCAACTCGCCGCGGTCCTGCCCGTCCACGAGCCGGGAACCCCGGGCCGGCGTCCGCACTACCCCCCATGGGTGCACGTGCTGCACAAGGCCCTAGCCGGGGTGCTGGGCTCGCACAGCAAGGCCGCCCGCGCGATGGCCCACCCCACCTACTGGCGCACCATCCGCCACCGGGCCGCCAAACATCAGCCACCAAGGGCGCCGCGGCGCCCACCACAGCGCTGGCACCACAACTACGCCCAACGGCTACTCGACGAGTACACCGACAAGCTGCTTGACACGTTTCGCCTGCTCGCGCGGCGGCTCGCGCGCGAACTCGGTTGTCTCGACCCAGACGCTGGGGTGTCCCACACCAGCCCGGCGCGCGGGCAGTACGTCGTCGGCGATGGCACCGTTGTCGCCGCACCAGTGCGCAAGGCCACCGCCGACCACTGGGCCGAACAAGGCGGACGCCACGTGCACGCCGGCATCGAAGCCCAAAACGGCGACAGCGACACCGAATTCCGCTACGGCACCAAGTTCGCCATGCTCAGTACCCGCCCCGACACCATCCGCAACAACAGGGTCATCCTCGACGTCGACGCCGTGCCAGCGGGCAAGGGCTACGGCGGTGAAGCTCGTGTCGCTCTCGACATGATCGACCGCGTCGTCGCCGACGCCGACGTACGGTGTGACGGCGTCTGCTACGACGGAGCGTTCCGCGGCAAGCACATCGACCGCGCCATGAAGCTCGGGTTGACCGTGCTCTCACCGATGCACGACAGCACCCGCGTACCCACCGCATTCGCCCGACTCGAGTGCTCGTGCGGCGACGTTCATGACCTGTGGACCGAAGATGGACGGATCTGCGAACGCCAGATCCTCGACGCCGGCGACAGACACATGCAGCCCTGCCCGGTGGCCAAGATCTACCCGCGCGGCAACGCCGACGACAGCCACCGCTGGTACATCGAGTTCGCCACCCCATCCTGCGGCACGGTGCATCGTACGCGTATCGACACCACCGACGCCGACCGCAGCTGCGGCTACAACCGCGCCGAGCACCTACGCCAGCACGTCAAGACCGACGACCGCGGCAGCGTCTACGACCGTTGCTATGGCTGGCGCGAAGACAGCGAAAGCCTCAACAACACCCTCGACCGCACCCTCTATGGCGGGCGGATGATCGCTTTTGCTGCGGTTCGCCAGTTGACCGTGATGCTCGGATTCGCTTTGGGCCGAAACGCAATAGCGGCTTACCTGCACCGCCGACGACACCCCGAAGAGCGAACCGCCTAACGCCGCCACCACGACAGCGAGGCTCACTCAGGCCGGCCACGGACGCCAGCGCGTCGCGTGGCTATCGTCGCGCCCGCTACACTCACACCCGCTACTCCCCGACGACCAGCTAATTCGCCGGGAACAACACCAGGACGCCACGAACACCGCCGAAAACCACCCCGCGCTCCCACCGGCTAGGTTTTAGTCAGGTATCCAAAGACGTCCCCGTCCCACCCGTGTAGGTTTTGGTGGCGAAATTCGCCATCTGGCGTCCGGTCGGTCTCAACGCCGCCAAGGATGAGCGTCGAGCATCGCCGTCACCACCTCAGCCACCGCGTCACCGGTCGGATCTTGCTGGCCCAGCCGCTGTGTCGCCGAGGCGATTCGGGCCAGCAGGCCGCCGTATGCCTGGGTAGCCGCGCCCACGTAGGTGTGCGCGGCGTGGGCTTGCCAACCATCGCTGTACCGGGCCGACAAGGCGTGTAACTGCTCAGACAGATCGGCGGCTTGCCGCTGCACCGTCGCCACCAGGGCGCGGACAGCCTCACCGTCGACCGGCTGACCGTCGCTGATCATGCCGGCTTCCAGTACCTGGTCAAGGGCAGCGACCGCCGAGAGCGCGTCTTCGATCGGGCCGGTATGCGCCCGCACTTCCGGGGCGGGAATAGGAACACTGAGCAGATCCGGGGCGCCCGCGCCGGCCAGGCGGGCCTGCTCGGCTTCTGCGCGTGCCTGCGCGGCCTCTGCTTGAGCCGCATGTAGAGCCGTCACAGCGTCGTCAGCTTCTGCCCGGGCCCGTGCCAGTGCAGCGCGCACCGTGGCAACCTCGCCATCGGCGCGGCCCTGCACGGCCGCGACCTCGGCCGCCGAGCGAGCGCGGACCTCTTCGAGCTCGCCGCGCAACTCTTCTAGGGCTTGGTGCGCTGCACCGCGCTCGGCGGCCCGCTCGGCGCTGCGTTGTTCGGCGCGTTCCTGTGCGGCACGCGCCTGCTCCTGGGCGGCTGCTACTTCGGCGCCGGCGTCGGCGCGTACCCTTTCGAGCTCGGCTCGGACCTCTTCGAGGGCTTGCTGAGCGGCTGCGCGTTCCTCGCGGCGCTCTGCAGCTCGTTCTTCGGCCCGCTCATTGGCGGCGCGCAGCTGCTCGGCGGCCGTGGTCTGCTCGGTGGCGGCGTCGGCGCGTACCTGTTCGAGCTCGGCGCGCAGCTCGTCCAAAGTCTGTTGGGCGCTGCGAAGTTCGGCGGCGTGTTGGGCGGCCTTACTCGCGGCCGCGGTGTCTGCTCTGCGCGCCTGTTCGCGGGCCTCGGCGGCCGCCCGGGCGGACTCCGCGGCCTCGCTGCGAGCTATCTGTGCGGCCGCTTCCGCGTCGCGTTGGAGCTGCTGGGCCTGGCGCGTCTGATGCTCGGCTACCGCGCGACGATGATCGGCCTCGACAAGCCGCATCACCGGTGAAAGATGTTGCGGTGCTGGGCCTTCGCGGTTGCGGTGCTCGATGAGCTCAGATTCACTCATCGCGGCCGCCGCGGCTACCTCTGCAGGCGAGGCTTTGCCGTGCCGCTGCGCAGCATCGACCGCGGCGGTGGCGGCCCGTTTGGTGATCGGCGCCCAGCGATCGACGTCGAGTTCCTCGATGTGCTGCCGCAGGTGTGTCATCGGCGCTGACGGCGGCGATCGCTGGCGACCGCCACTTTGCTGGGGGTCTCGGGCGGTGCGCCATTAGTCTGTGCCGGTTCGGCCGCGGGCTGATTTCCTCGTGGCCGCTGGTCGGCCGGGGCTGTAGCGGACGGTTCTGAGGGCACGCTGCCCTGGTGGGCCAAGAGCCGCGAGAATTCGTTCAGATAGACCGTGACCGCCTCGGCGAGGGTGTCGGCGCGCAGATCCTCAGCGTCGCGCAACAAACCCCGCAGCAGTTCGAGAGCTAATTCTGGCCCCAATCCCACGGTGGCGCGTTGGTTGTCGGCCGGTTCTACACCGGCGGTTTCCACTATCCACACCAGCCGCTGCCAGCACTGCTGGACTGTCGCATTGTCGCGTTCGGCATCACGAATTTGCTGGTAGCGCTTGGTGGCCCGCCCGACCGCAAACAGTGCGACGGCGGCCAACACGAGGGCTGCCAGCAGGGCCGCAGCCCCGCCGAACCCGGCTGACATCAGAAACTCACGGGCCGGTGGCAAGTCAGGCAGCCGTTGAGCCACCCAGACATCCGAAATCATCGGCGACGTCGCAAGCAACGACATGGGAAAACCATACCGAGACACCACGGCCGTGCGCGACGCTCAGCCCAATTTGGTGCGCCCCCGTCTTTCACATAAAAGGGCTAAAAGGCCCCGTCGCCCTCGGGGTGCTTGCCCAGCGGAAGGCCAGCCGCCGGGGCTCGCCCTCATCGTTCCTGACCTCTTTTGACGCCCGTGATTCATTGGGCTCAAGGTTGAAGGTCGTCCGGGCACTCTCCAGGGCGTGCGCTCCGTAGTACTTGGCGTAGTGCTTTAGCAAATAGTCGGCGATCACCTGGTACGCGTTTTCGACCGAGACGCACCCTGCGAGCTGTTCCCATTTGGCGGCTTCTTCGCTCTCCCAGTCGGCGTCGCTGACCCACAAGGTGCCGTTCTCGATGGCCACGAGCTCTACATAGCGCCACGTGTGTGGCGCGTGGTAACGCACCTGTGTTTCGCCGATTCCGGTACCGAACTCCGGGTGCTCGAACGCGGCGCGCTGCGTGGTTTTGAGAACCCCATCATTGAGTAGCTCAACGGCCGCGTACCGCTCCGTTTGACCGTCACTGAACGTGACATCGGCCGGCCCCAACGTGTCATCTTCAATGCTCATCGCCACCCCAGTTCGATTCTTATCTTTGCGGCATTCTCTCAGCGGCATAGGACATGTCGTAACCACCAACTAGTTCAGAATCGCCAAGCGGTGCTGCTCCTAGGCCCACCCCGGCTCGGGTTCGGCGTAGGAAGTGGTGAGCCGTTCAACCACTTGCCCGGTACGTGTGTCGATTAGCGTCCATTGCTCTTCGATGCAGGTTCGGGAGCCGCCGACGTGTCTCCGTGTCATCCGGAGCTGCCGAAACTCACTGTCGCCCACGCTTATCCATATAGTGGGGACCATGGGCACGTCTTCGGCCACGTACCAATCAAACTCGCTCTGTCGCTGAAGCGTCTCGACAAGACCGGTATGGTCAGTGAGGTACCCGGTTCCCGAGCTCAGCGCCACGAAATACCGTGGCGGGTCGCCATCGCCTTCGCGCATCCTGCCCTAATCTCCTTGCGCTGCAATCTTCAAAAATAATTTTCATCGTCTGGGTGCGACGTCGAACAGGGCCAGCTGCACCGGTTTGGAAGGTGCGCGGCGGCCTCGCTGCCGCTGCCGTTCTTCTTTGTGCGCTACCTCGGCGATCGCGGCGGCCGCGAATGCCAGGTACTGCTCACTGGGCTGTTTGTCGAGTTCCTGGCCTGGCCGATAGGTCGACTTGATCGACTCACGAAGCACAGGTGGTACTTGAGCCCAATGGGCCGGACACATGAATAACCGCGGTTCAATCTCAGTGTCGCAGCCGCGAGCGTGGCAGAGATGTGGTGGCGCCTCAGTGGGTGTCGCCGGCAGCGGTGATGGGTTCATTCGCGAACGCCTTTCGCGCTTGTCAGATCACGATGCGAGCTTGAACTGCTGGTCTGCAGTCGGTGTGGCACCGTGGTGCGGTAGTAGCCCTGGCGTTCCAGGCGCTGCATCGTGGGCAATCGCGATCACCCACAGATAGATCAGGACAGCGAGCATGACGCCAAGAATGAGCCCTAGCACGAACATGGTCAGGCTAAACGCCAGGCGGCGATCCGCGGTGGCCGATCGCGCTGCACTGCCGGCGATTTCAGCACTTAGGTTAGCCGTCTCCGCAGCTAACCAGGCACTGCCGGCGCTCACACTTGCTCTGTCGGCATCGATATCCGAGCAGGCGGCCCAGGTCTCGGCGGTGTCACGGTAGATCGTGGCCCGGTTGGCTTCACTACGCGCGCAGTCGGAGTAAATGCGCGACCATCGGGCATTGCTATGCGCCTCGTCGAGGGCGAAATCTATCGCTGCGTCCTTGCGTACCGCAGCGTCGTCGGCCTCGAAGCGTGCGTAGCGCGGTTCCGGGTCCGTCCCCCAGGGATCGTTGCTGTTTGGGTCTGCTGGGTCGACGTCAATGGAGTCGAGGAAGTGCGGCGTATCAGCCATTGGTGATTCCCGATCTTTGGTCGTGATTATTGTTGTCGCCCTGGCCATTGCGAAGTTGGCCGCGGCGATGAGGGCAACGTTAGGGCTGGTAACTTGCGTCTGTGACCTGGTTGGCAACGTCGTCGATCACCTGCAGCGTGCCGTGGATGGCCACCGCGATCAGCAGCACCGCTACGGTGATGGCCGCGGCGAGGCCGCCCAGCCACGGAAACTTCCGTGAGTCATTCACCGCTTGCGCGCCTTGCGCTTTCGGTCGGCAGCCATGGCAGCAGTGCATCGCGCAGGGTGATTGCGATGCTGTCCCGTTGGCGGGTGTCCCAGCCCAGCACGCGTTCGAGCGAATTACTCAGCAGCGGTTGGTCATCCAATGCCGCAATGGTGTTGCGCCAGCTGGGTGTGTCCGCATCGGTGGCCACGTCGATAGTGGTGGCGGCCTGCACCACCCAGCTGATGCCCTGGCTGTTGCCTACTGGGGATGCCGCATACAGCATCGCCGCGAGCGGGGCCACAGCCACGGTGGCCCAGACGTCGTAGTGGTGGTCGCGTCCGGCCGACGCCGAATCCAGTAGCGCCTGAGCTGCTGTCATCGCCTCGGACGGGCTGCCTACCAGGATGGTTGGATCATCCACTGTGCTCACTTGTGCTCCTTAACTTGGTGATGGTTGGTGTTCTGGGCCGCGAGTGTTTGGCCCAGGTCCTGTGGTTGATGACCGGCACTGCCGCGGGCACAGTCCCGTTACAGAGCCGGCGGCCACGGATACCGCAGCCGATAAACGCCGTAACTTCATGCATCGCTGGCACTTTCGCCAACCACAGTGGACCGTGGAATGAACTTCACACTGCGCAGATCGACCGGTCGATCATTGGTGAGGCGTGCAATGTCGGTCCATTCGCTAACGTCGCTGAGGGTCGTGAAGGTGCGTTGCTGAATCCGGACTGGACGGGCGCGCGCTGCCATGTCGAGCAGGAGTTGGACAACATCGTCGAAATAGAATGTGCTAGTCGGGTCCTCGTCGTCGACGCGGAACCAAAATTCCGCAGGATCAGCGCGGTATTCCTGCCAGAACAACGCATTTCCTGACGCAGCGGCGCTCGCCGCGCCCAGATCAGCACTCAGCGATTCGGCCTCGACGCAATCCCACACCTCCGGTGGGCTCGCCAGACAGATCCCGACGCCGTTGGCAATCTTCGACGTCTTGCCGCTGACCTCCTGTGACACCCGGCGGGCGCTGACACGGTAGTGGACATCCGACCACACCGCACACCACTGCCGCCCCGCCGGCACATAGTCAACGCGGCCAGGAAGGTCCACCCGCGGCGCCTCGTATCCGGCCGCCTCCGCGGCCGCGAGAACCAGCCGCGCCTGAGCGATCAGCAGTGGCGCTGACGTGGTGATGGCGCGGTGCACGGGATCTGTTGTCGGGTACCGCTGAAGTACCTCGGCGAGCCGCTCGGCCGGATCGATCGGGACGCCATCGGGGCCTGTGCACAAATCGGCACAGCTGAGGATGGCCAGCTCCGCCACGTCGGCCGGCAACGGAAACGCTGCTAGCTGCTCGTGCAGCCCTCTTTCACGAGCCTCGACCACCGCGCCCGTATGATGCGCGATCAAACTCACCACATTGGGTGAAATCCCGGCCTGTTGGGCGTATCTGGCGCCATCGAGCGGGTGAAAACCGGTATCCACCAAATCCGGGGAATAGCCAATGTCATGCAGCCACGCCGCAGTAACGATGTCCTCCTCATGTCCGGGTGCCAGTACCCGCGCCAGCCGCCCAGCGGTCGCGGCCACACCGGCAGTGTGGGAATAACGCCGCGTCGTCACCGGCGCAGCCGAGGTGTAGGTCGACTTCGACAGCAGCTGCAGCGCCATGAACTGAGCATCTTCGACGTTCACCGGTCCCCCTTGTCACGTTTGTGTACGCGCTGGTGCGGCTGGCGAGTGCATAGTTGCTGACGCCAACTGCGCTGGCTCGGGGCGCTGATCGACGCACTCACCGCACATCACCTAATGAGTCAGCCGGAAAGACGCATTTGGCATGGACGGCCGGCCACGTCGCGGTGTGGTCGTGTACCCGTGCCACATAGTCGAAGCTCGCTAGCAATCCCAGACAGGTGACGGCCTCTACGGTCAGAAGGCATGACCAAAAGGCCAGTGTGCGAACAAGGTTCGACCGCACCCAGTGGTCGGTGGTCTTGTCGTGCAACGCGCTCATCATCAGCCCGCCTGCTCGCGCCGATGGCGATGGCTGTGGGTTAATTCCCAGTGCGCCAGGTGGCCGGGCTGGTCGTGGACGCGGCGCACCACACCGCGGCGCTGCAGGGTGAGCAAGGCCCGGTAGACCTCTTCGGCCACCACCGGTCGCCGGCCACGTCGGCCACGATGCTCAGAGACGGCGATGCGCGCCGCGCTGGTTGTGGTGGGACCGCCGGCGCCCGCCAGGACGTCAACGAGCTGCGCGCGCAGCTGCTCGGCGTCGCTCATGTCTTGAGCGCCTTCATGGCTCGGCGGTGGCGCTGTAATACCCATTCCCACATCGTTTCTGGTTCACGCTCCGGCGGGTCGGCTTGTAGCAGCCTGTTCACCGCGTTGTCATACCGTTTGACAAAAACCGGCCAATCGGGAAGCTCGGTGGCGATGCCGGCTGTGCCGCGCCGCAGCATCCGTGCTTGGCCGAGGTTTTGTGGGAGCAGCCGCCGGTAATCCAGACTCGGACCGAGGTGTGAAGACAATGTCTTGCCGCTGCTGGCTTGGTCGAAAGTCTCTTGGCGGCGGGTGGTTTCGCGTGACCACTGCTCGGCGCGCTGCAGCATCTCCATCTCCGCGGCCCCGTACATGATCAGGGCGGCCGGGAAGGTGTCGCGCAGCTCCTGGGCGTAAGCCTTGCCATAGATCGTGTCGAACTGGCTCGACCCCTGCACCGACAAGAGAAGGTTGACCCCCAGGCCCCGGCCCTCTGAAACGTGACGGCGCAGGGCCGGCATCGGGGCCACGTTGGCCGCCTCGTCGATCACAATCAGCAGCCGGTGCATCATTTCTTTTCGTGCGGTCTTGCCGCGCCAGCTGCGCACGAGGTGCTCGAGCAGGGTGACCGCGGCGCCGGCGATGGACCCTTCGGCCGGTGCCAGGATGAACAGCGTGGCATCGGGGTTGGACAGAAACGATTCGTCGAATGTGGGCTCGGTCATCCCGCGCAGCCCTAACCGCATCCACGGGGTGACCGCTTTGCGCATCGTCAAGGCGATGCTGTCGCGCTGGCGCGGGTCCATGGCCAGGGTCCGCATCAGTGCGTTGCGGAACAAGGGTTGACGGGCCACGTAGCGGGCGGCGCTGTGCCAGCCTGGCGCGTCGGGCGCCTTTTTGTCTTCTTCGAGGTTGTCCACGGCCATCAGCACCCATTCGATGCCCTTGCCGTTGCCGCACGGTGAGGCCGCATAGAGCATCGCCGCCAACGGGGCCTCGGTGTTGGATTCCCAAATCCCGGCATCAGAGACCTGGTCGATTCCTGATCCCAGACCGACCGCGGACATCTGCATCATGGTGTTGGCGGTGGTCACCGCCTGATCCGGAGTGCGAATCAGCGCGGTCGGATCGAATGAGCGCACCTCGGCGTCGGTGGGATAGACCGGCGAGTAATCCGGGCGTAAGTCGATGACTTGCTTTGGGCCCCAACGTCGTTGGCACACCAACCACATCAGGTCATCTTTGCTGGACACGCAGACAGCGGGCCCGCCCCATAGCACACTGGCCGGCGCCAGCACGCCGGTCGTCTTTCCCGTTTCCGTGGGCGCAGAGACCAGGATGTGTGCGGGTGCTTCGGCCACGACAAGCTTTCCGTCGTCGCGGCAAAACCCGCAGTAGGGTGAAGCACGCCGAACATACATTCCTAGGACCTCCTGATGGGGCTGGGATCTCCCGGCGGACTTTCACGGTGGGTGGGGAACACTCCCGGCCCGGTCAAATCGTCGGCTTGCAGGAATCCGAAGTCGATCTCATCGACGTCATCGGGCGGGCGCATCGGCCACCAGTCGCGGGCCCCGTCTACGGCCAGCCAGCCCTCCAAAATCCCGTAGACACCTGCTGTGAGCAGCGTCGCCGGGATTTGAGCCAGCAACCACGGAATCGCGGCCGCCGACACCAGGGAATCGCCCGGGCCTGCCAGCCACAACAGCAGTGGAAGCGGAGCACCGACGATGGCCGATGACCACATGAACGCGGCGATCGGGTATGAACGCAGTTCGCCAGGAATTAGCTGCACGACACTCACCGACAACGCTTTACCTGCCGGCCAGCCCAGCGGCGCCAGCACCGCCGCAGTCATAAAAAGCACCCAATCAAACATTGCATACGGTGTTTTAATTCCGCGCGCATACCACGGATGAATAACGTCGTCGTCAGCGGGATCAACCCGCGCACCGGTACGGTCGGTGTCGCGATCTCGTATTTGGCGTGCAACAATTTCTGCACGCCTTTTCTGAAATATAAACGTCCGTTGGTTACGGGCAATCCACTTGCGGCGGATCTCGTCGAACCGGTCAGGAGGCACTGACATCAGCAGCACCCCCCGCGGCTCGTACAGGCTCAGTGTAAAAGTCGCCGAGGCGTTGCGCGACGTCCAGCAGAAAGTTCTTCAACTCGGCCGCAGTACGCGCCACCCCGACCGATTCGGCGTCACGCCGAGCCGCGTCGACCGCAGCCGCACACCTGCTGACCTGCTCAGATATCCTCAGCGTGGGGCTTCCGCCGGCCAGCGTCCACTGCGCCGAACCCTCTTGCCACCCCAGTGCCACATCCAGGCGAGCCAGTGTCTTGACCGACAGCCCGCCGCCGCGCTCAGCGGCCTTATACAGCGTCGAGGGTGCCGGGCCGCCCGCCGCTGCCAGGTCCTCGCGGGTCCAGCGCAGCTGCGCGAGGCGGTCCTCGACGAAAAAGAGCAGCCGCCCTACTCCGTCTGCCGGGATTGCATTCACACGAATGACGGTAACAACCGATCAAGTTATTTCGCTACGGCCGTGGAATATCAGTTATTCCACCCCTTAAGCTGAGCCCAAGGACAGGAGGTCAGCAGATGCGCGTGGTAATGGGCGTTTTTGTCATCGCCATCATGGGATGTGTTTTCACCCTGATCACAGCGGTGGTCTTCGTGACCCAACACCTGTTTGCCGGCGTCGTGGTCGCCGGTCTGATCGTCGCCGCTTGGGGCGTCAGCGCACGCCGGCGCCGGGCGCGCCGCGCGCAGCATCACTCGGCCTACCCGACCGGCGTGGCCAGCCCGCAGCTGCCGCCGGCGACGCCGTGGGCGCCATCCCAGATGTCCTCGGCGGCGCTGCGCCCGCGCAGCCTGCCCCCCGGTGTGCGGCGGCGTCTGCCATGAGCAAGCCCACGACCGATCACGAGTACTATTGCGCTGCCACGCAGGCGTTCTTCGATGAGATCGACAGCGACGGCCCCGACGTGATCACCACGCACGTCCCCGGCCCTGGAGATGAGCTCCCTCCGCCGCCAAGTCCCGATCCTGAACCGGACTGGGAACCCAGCGGCGACGGCGGTAGTGCCGAGCAGTTCGGCGAGCGACGGCCCGCCGATGACGACGAGCTCGTTGATCTCGACGGCCCCGGCCCTGCCGACGAACGTGATGAGCAGCCCGGCACTGTAGACGACGACACACCGGCACCCAGCACCGAGCGTGACAGCACCGAAAACCCCTCACCGGCAACCGATCTGGCCCACCAGCCCACCTCCCCCAAGGACGAGGACACCGGTGGCGCGAAGACCAAGAGCACCCCCCGCTACAACAAGAAGATCGCCGTGGGCTTCGCGGTCATCACCGTGGCGGCCACCGTCCTGGTCAGCGCAGGCCTGCTGGCCATGCGCAGCGACCCGCACACCAACGAGCAGCCTCAACCCGCACAGCCGGGCACCCGGCTCAGCGTTCTGGCCGCCCCGTCCAGTACCACCCCGGCGCCCGAGGGCCAAGACTCGGCCATCCCCTACACCGCCACGTCGGTGGGCTGCCTGCCCGGATCGACTGCCGCGCAATCAGTCGCCGGCCCCGACACCACCCAGGCCTGGGTCTGTGTCACCGGCGGCAACGTCGGTCAATTCCTGGTCATCAATCTCGGCCGCACCATGGTGGTCACCTCGGTCTGCATCGCTCCGGGCTGGGTCGGGGCCGACGCCTCGGGCGCCGATCAATGGCACCAGCACCGCGTCCTGACCCGGGTGCAGTGGAGCTTCAACGACGTCCCGCCCACCGCGATCCCCCAAGAGACCGGCAGCGTGCACGGCGAGGCCTGCAAACCCCTGCCCAGCAGCGGGGTGCTGGCCTCTCGAATCATCATGCTCGTCCAAGAGACCGGGCGCGCACCCGCCGACACCGCCCCCACCACCACTTCGGCTCCCGGCGGCGGGGGTCTGTTCGGCGAGGTGATGGGACCACCGGCCGCCCCGGCCGATCCTGCACCGACCAGCAGCACCCCGATGCTGCCTGGCCTGCCTGCCGAGACCAGTCACACCGATCCCGCTGACAACACGTTTGCGTCGTCGTCGATCAAAATCTTCGGCCACTCACCCCTGCACCAGTAGGAGGCTTCCACCAACCATGCTCACCAACACCTGGCGTCAACGACTTCACGGCACCCACACCGCGTTTCGCCGCGCGGGCCTCATCATCGGCCTGGCCTCCTGCAGCGTGGTGGCCATCGCCACCATCTGGGGGTGGATCTTCAACGACCCCATCGACGTCGCAGGCCCGGCCCGCAGCGCGGTCAACCGCACCGCCCTGGTCGGCTCCTACGCCCAAGACTGTGTGACCCGTTGGCTCACCGCCACCGCATCTCACCAACAGGTCCTGCATGACTGCTGGTCGCTGCGCGACCCCATGAAGCTGCCCACCACCCCCGCGCTCATCGTCACCTCCCCGGCAGTCTCAGCGGTCACCCTGGTCAGCGACGCCGGCACCACCCAGCAGTGGAGCGTGGTGATCACCGTCTCCGAGCGCCCGTTCGAGGCCGCCACCCCCCGCACCGCCTACTACCGGCTGCCCGTCGTCTACAGCAACTACGGACTGCGGGCCAGCGCACTACCGGCCCGGGTCAACGGGCCCGGCGCCGGCGCGGACGCGCCGCTGGGCTATTCCACTGCGGTCGCCGACACCTCACCGGCTTTCACCACGGTCAGCGGATTCATCACCAGCTTTTTGACCGGCGCCGGCGGGCTGGAACGCTACGTCACCACCAACTCCGGGCTGCTTCCCGCCGCGGACTACCGCTCCGCCCAAGTCATCAAACTCGTCTCCAACCACGCCCCCGGCGATCACGATGTGCCTGCTGAGGGCACCACCGTGCACGTGTTGGCCACTGTCAACGCCGTGACCAGCCAGTACGCACCGCTTCAACTGGACTACCCGATCGCGTTGACCGTCACCAGCGGCCGCTGGAGCGTCTCGGGCCTCGACTATGCCCCCCTGCTCGCCCAGGGCGCCGAACTGACCCCTGTCATCCCCACCGCGGCCGCCGCGCCCCGCTAAAGGAACACCCACCATGAGCCTTCTGCATTTTCTCGACCGCCATCACCTTCTCGTACCGATCCTGATCGCCCCCTCGGTGCTGCTGTGCGCCGTGTACGTGTACCGCCGCGTCTGGGCGTCCCTCATCTGGACCACAGTGCTCACCGCGGCGCTCGTGTTCGCAGCGCCGCCTCTCGCCCACGGGCACGACCGCGAATTCGGCCCCGTTGTGCCAAATTCACAATTCGGCCCGGACCGCTGAAGTAAATCGTGAAAGGAACCCTGACGTGCATACCGCATCAGCCCCAACGCTTTTCGACGCCGCCAACCAGGTTGCGGGACCTCCCCTCCTCGGCGCCATCGGCTTGGGTGGGGGCGTTGTGTGCGTTGTGCTCGCCAGCTTGGCACTCGCTGTCGAGTCCGCCCGTCAGGGGCGCACCATGGTCGCGCTGGGATGGGGAGTTCTCACCCCCAGCACCGCCGTCGTCATCGCCTTCGGCCCCATCCTTGGACCTCTCTCGCTGTCATTGCACTAACCATGAAAGGGAATACTGATATGAACACCGCTTCGCACACAACGGTTTTGGCCGTCGCCGACCTCGTTTCGGGCAGCCATGCCCTCTACACCATCGGGGTAGGTGTGATGGTCGTGCTTATCCTGCTCGGCGGCGGTGCACGCGCGGTCGGCTCCTTCTTCGGCGGCCGCATCGGCGCGACCGTGGGCTGGGCCCTAACCGGCGTCGTCGTCGCCGTGATCGTCGGCTCGGGTTATGCGATCTACGTCTCGACCAAACACACCGTCGATCGCACCGGCATCACCACCGGCCAATTCGGCCAATAACCCTGCGACAGCATCCCTTCCACCGCAACCGGCGACCCGGTTCCGCGGTCACAACGCGCGAGGAAAATAACCCGTGACCGAATCAGCGCAACTATTCAAAGGCGTCCACGACACCCCGGTCTACACCGACATCCTGTTCAAAAAGCCGCTGCGGCTCTGGGTGGCGGTCAGCCTCTACGGCGGCACCGCCCTCACTGTCGCCCTCACCATCCTCGCTCTGGATTCCGGGCACGCCCGCGCCATCTTGATCTACGGCCTGCTGCTCACCGCCGCCACCGCCGGGGCCGCGGCACTGATCCCCCGTCAGCGGCCCAACCTGCGCTTCCGCATTGTCAGCGCCTGGCGCGCCCTGCGCCCCACCCTGGCCAGCACCGCCAGCGACCCGCTGCTGACACCGCCGCGCACCGTCATCGGCAACCTGAGCTTCACCGCCCACGGTATCTACGCCCACTACCTGATCAGCGGATTGCCCTACTACCTGCAATCCACCAAACGCCGCACCGGCGTGGCCGACAGTCACCAAGCCCTGGCCCGCGAAGTCCCCGCCGGCACCTGGGTATTCGGGCTCTCCGTACCCCAAAACCAGCGCCAGCTGCTCCGCGCCATGGTTGATGGTCACCGCGACAAGCCCGCTTGGGTCAACTCCTGCCAGCGGATGAAGCCCGTCCTCAAGAACCACCACCCCCGCACCCGCATCTACTGGCTGGCCATGCCCGTCGACGCCGGCCGCGCCGGGCACAGCCCTGCAGGTCAAGCCGCCAAACTGCGCGACTGGGTAATCGGGCGCGACAAAGACTCCGACGACTCGGTGGCCGCCTACCAGCGCCTGGCCCACGACATCATCACCGCCATTCCCGAGCAGTTCGCGCCCCAACCGGTCAGTGCGGACATGATCGACTGGTTCTGGCGGCACAACGCTTGGCGCGGAGTGTTCAACAACCCCCTACCCCGCCGGGCTACCACAGACCAGCTCGACACCGCCGCGCTGCCCGCCGCGGTTTTCGACGACGGCGACCAACACCATCGCGGCGGCCGCCTCCTGCCGCTGCATCTCATCGCAGCCGGACTCGCCGCCGCTGCCATCGCGGCCGGCCTCCTGGTCGGACTCCCGCTAGCAGCCCCCCTCGCCGTCTTGTCCGCCGCGGCGCTGCTCGCGTGGACCGCCGGCCTGCGGCGCATCCCCTCGTGGAGCAAAACCCTGCGAGTCTCCAGTCCCGAAGGCGCGTATCCCGACAGCTACCAAGCGATCCTGCCAGTCGTCGACATGCCCAAGGCCGGCATCGTGTTCCCCGGATCAGAATTTCTGCAAGCCCTCGACGACCTCGACACCGGCGCCACCTTCGACTTCGCCGTCAACCTCGTAACCGTAAGCCGCGAAATGGAATTCGTGCGCAACGACCGCGCCAAAGGCAACATCGACGACCAATTCACCCAGCGCCGCGACGTCCGCAACGGCGACGCCGAACTCATCGCCACCTGGCGCCAACTCGCCGAATACAACCGCCAGCTCGAAGCCAACATCGACGAACGGCCCCTACATGCCGCGTTCGTCATCGCAGTCGGCGCCCCCGATCAACACACCCTGGACTACAGCGTCAAACGCCTCCGCGAAGAACTCACCCAATCTGGCCAAATCGCCATCCGCCACTACCGCGGCGCCCAAACCAAACTCTGGGCAGCCTTCAACCCCGCCGCCCCCGCCCACAAAACCACCATCGACCAATTCACCCAACCCACCACCACCAAAAAGTGGTCACGCTTCGTGCCGTTCACCTCATCCATGGTCGGCAACAGCACCGGAATCCTACTGGGATTCAACAGAAACAACGCCCTCAACAGCGCCGTGCTGCTCGACCTGCCCGCCGCCGCGCGTCGCAACCGCAACCCCTGCCTGGTGTGCAGCGGCGCGCTGGGCTACGGCAAATCCTATGCCGCCAAACGCATCACCCGCGGCGAAATCCAACGCGGCGCACAAGCATTCATCGTCGACCCCGGCACCGAGTGGGAAAAAGCCCTCGCCGATGTCGACAACAAAGCCGTCATCGACATGGCCGGCAACCAGTTCAGCTGCGACCCGCTGCGTGTCTTCCCCGCCGACGTCGCCGGCGGCTACTGGCTGGACTACATGGTTCCCATGATGAGCCTGGATGCGCGCAGCGTTGGAGTGCGCCGCCTACGCGCCATCCTGCAGGCCGACGTCGCTGCCGCGCTCGACATCACCAGCACCGCAGCGCTCATGAAATACATCAGCCACATCCAGGCCCCCTCGACTGGGCCCGACAATCGCGCCCCGCAAGTCGTCAGACTCGCCGACGACCTCGCCCCCATCCTTGCCGCCCTGCAATCGTGGGCCAGCCACGCCTTCACCCGAGCCATCTTCGACGACACGCTGCCCGTGCCCGACCTGGCCAGACTCGACGTCACGATCTGGCTCACCGGCAGCCTCGACCTGCCCACCGCCAAAGAGATGAACACCCCGCACCTCTACGAACAGCTCTCCGACCGCAAACGTGCCTCCGTGGCCATCTACGGCATGCTCGTGAGACTAGCCAGAGTGACATTTTTCGCCGATCCCACCCGGTTTGGGCTCATCGTCCTCGAAGAAGCCTCCGCCCTGCTCAACTCCCGCGCCGGCGCCGACGACGCACACCTGATCAGCCGCCAAGCTCGCAAGCACTACACAGGGTTGTTGATCATCACCCAAAATCCCATCAAAGACCTCGCGCTCATGGGTGATGAGTTCATCACCCAGCAACTGATCATGCCGTTTGAAAACGAAGACCTGGCACGCCAAGTCGCCGCCAAAGTCGGCATCCGCCTCGACGACTACCCCGACATCGAAGAATTCTTCCTCGCTCAGCCCTCCCCGGATGAGATGCGCGACCCCACCGCCTTCGACGAGGTTGACTCCGCCGCCGGCCCCAACCGCGGCGCGCGGCAAGGCTACGGATTCTTCGTCGACGAGTTCCGCCGCAAATCGCCCATCTGGGTAGCCACCGAACCCGACGCCGCCGTGCACGACGCCTACGACACCACCCCCGGGCGCGCGGCATGACCACCCCGCCAACAACATTCGGCCAGCGCGCCGCCGAATACCTCGGCTACCAGATGGCCACCCGCCCACGCCTGCGGCGCGTCACCACCTTCTGGTTCATCACCCACACCCTGGCCGCCGCCGCGATCGGAGCCGCCCCGCCCGCGGCCGCCTCCACCCTGGCCGGTGCACTGAACTGGACCGGGGTCACCGACAGCCACGGCGTCCCCGTGGGCAACTACTACCTGTCCGTGGTCAGCACCACCGAAGCCATCACCAAAGCAGGACCTGGCCTCAGCTGGGACCCGTCGAGCTGGGCCCGCTGGCTGGCCAACGCCGTCACCACCGGCATGACCCATGAAGGCGTGATCGAACTGCTGCAAGCCCAAGCCGGCATCTACATCTTCATGATCGCCATGTCGCTGTGGCTGCTGCGGTTCGCCATGTCCAACACGTGGCTGGTGTGGCTGGCCACCTGGTTTCGGCCGGTCTTCGAGACAATCCGGGTGATCCTTGCCGACCTGTGGGTCTTCCCCATCTGCCTACTGCTCGGTGTCTCAGTCGGCGCCTTCCACATCCTGTGGCATGGTCGCAAAGGCTTCGGCGCCGGAATCATGGTGTCCACCATCGCCGTTGGCATCCTGGGCATCGTGCTCACCCGCGACCCGCTGTCCGACCTCTACAGCGAAAACGGGCTACTGACCCAAGGACGCAACCTCGGCTTCAGCATCTCCCAAGCAGCCTTCGCCAACGGCACCATCACTAGCGGCGGCGGCCAGGCCCAGCTCCAACACCTCACCGGCCTCATCGCCGACACCACCTTGCGAATGCCGTTACAGCTGATGAACTTCGGCACCACCGTCGATAACATCGGCACCTGCGGTGGCGCCTACACCGCCGCCATGCTCACCCCACCCAACGCCGGCGACCTCGCAGCACCCGCCCACGCCATGGCCTCCTGCGGCGCACCCCAAGCCCTGTCCTTCGCCCAACACCTCAGCGGCGCCAACCTCGCCCTGGGCGCCTGCTACGGCCTCCTGGGCGCAGTCTTCGCGTTCTTCGTCTGCTACGTCACCTACAGCTACGTCATGGTATGCTGCGCGGCCTTCGTCAACGCCCTGATGTCCATCGTGGCCGCCGCACCCGCCATGATCCACGGCCACCCGCGCCGGCGCGCCGCGCGGCGCATCACCATGTTCTTCAAACACGCCGCCCTGGTATTCGCCTACACCACCTACATCTCCATCGCGGCCATGATCGTGCTCAAAATGGGCGCCCGCGGCGGCTACGCCGACCAGGTCGGCATGACCCACCCACTCGCGCGGCTATTCATGATCGCCATCATCTCCGCCGTCGCCATCGGCGTGTTCTGGTGGCTCAAACGCGAACTCGGCGATCACACCCGCCAAGATTTCACCCACACCATCAGTGAACTCGTCCACCGCGGCCGCGAAGGATACCAACGCGGACAAGACGCCTACGACCGAGCCAAAGACCTCAACTCGCGCGCACCATGGGCCAAAAAACCCGACGACGACTCCTCCGATACCCCCGACGAGCCCGACCAGCCCCTCACCGGCCCCCCAGTCAACGGCCGCCCCCCCGGCGGACGCCCACCCTCACCCGGGCGCGCCTCTCAACAAACCCCAGCACCACAGGCCCCCGCCGCTGACGTGGCGGCCTCCTCCACCGCCGGCGGGACTGCGGCCGCCGCCGATGGTGCCATGATGGCCGGTGAGGCCGCCACCGCCGTCGTGGCACCCGAAGCCGTCGCTGCGGCCGCCGTCGCCGGTCACGTCGCTCAGCGCCGCCACCGCGACCACAGCTCTACTGGCGCACAGCAACCCAACCCCCCGGCCGGCGCCCCCAACTCTTCGCCCCAAGGTGGTCCCGCCGCGCCTGCCGGCGCCCAACCAGCGCCAACCCCAGCCCCCGGCCGGGGCGGCAGCCCCGAGCGCCCCACGCACCAGCGCGCCAACCCAGCCTCTCCGCCACACCAGCCGCAGCGCCCCAGTACGCGCCCACAGCCCGACAGAGTCGACGTCGACGAGGACAGCACCCCTGTCAAGGGCCGTCCCACACATTGACGAGAGACCGAAAGCGCTTGTGGCGCAGCCGATCTAGTATGAGGCGGTGAGCGCGTGCTCGAGCGTGGCTTGCCACTCGCCCATACCCGCCGACGACCACGGCTCGTCGACCTTGAATCCGGTGGCCGCGATCGCCCCGTTGATCGCCCGCCACTCATCCTCGGTCGGGGAGCTCACACCCCGTAGTTTTTGGCGCTCCTGGAGAATCTTCTTAAGCGCATACAGAATCATTCCAGCTTGCTCCACATAGTCCATATCGGTGGAGTGTAAAGCCGTTTCACCGTAGCGCAACGAGCAGACGAGCACTGCTGCCCTGGGTTGATGTGGATCAACTGGCCGCAGCGACCCTGCCCGCCCGCCCGAGTCCTTCGGCGGCTTGGCGGTGCAGCCCGGCGGCGTAGGTGACCCTGGCAGCGATCTCTTCGTGAGGCAGATCAAGGTCTTCTTCGCTCAGGCCGAATTCGCGCAGCTCGGCCAGCAGGTCGCTGCGCTGTTGAGCTGAGCGGATTTCTTGTACGCGCTGTTGCTCGCGTGCATTCTTGGCTACCCATGCCTCGTCGACGATGACATAGATAAGGCGGCAAAGCAGGTAAAGCAGCCCGATCATCACGAGGATCGCCACGAACAGCGCCATCATCTGGTCTGAATCGTTCATAACTTGCCTATTCTGAACGCTTTTCGGAGACCGCCGCCCGCAGTCCTTCGGCCAAGTCTTCGCGGGTGAGCTCCCGCAGGCGCTGCAGCTGCGCGTCGGTGACTTCGACGTCGTCGCTGGCCAGCAGCTCATCAAGCTCGGTGGTATCCAGGCGGTCGTTGCGGTGATCGCGGGCCTTTTCCACCACGTTGCGCACAAACCCGGCGTTGCCCAATACGTCTATGCCGCGGATCAAATCGCCTTCAGCGGTGAGACTTTCATCGGCATAGAACTTCTCGAAGTCTGGGCGCAGGACTTCAACGGCCTCATCGGTGGTCACGTCCTCATCTTCAGCCGCCATCAGCTTGGTCAGTTCGATCAACTCTGGCGGGGTGTAGCTGTGGAACTCGATCACGGTCGAAAACCGTCGTCGCAGACCTTGATTCACCTCTAGCATTCGCTCGGTGGCTTTGGCGTAGCCTGCCCCGAACACCACCAGTTCGTCGCGGTGATTCTCCATATACAGCAGCAGTGTGTTGATGATCGCGTTGCCGTAGGGGTCGCCGGTGGAGTAGCCGCGTTCATGCAGGGTGTGCATCTCGTCGAAGAACACCGCCCCACCGAGGGCTTCTTCGAGCATCTCTTCGGTGTTCTTTTCCGCATCAGCCATGTAGCGGCCCAGCAGTTTGGCGCGGCTGGTCTCCACCACCAGCGGTTTGCGCAGCACCTTCAGCCCGCACAGCTGCTTGGTGAAAGCCCGTGCCACAGAGGTCTTTCCGGTTCCGGGCGGGCCCAGCAGCAGGGTGTGTCGAGAGGTGACCGGCACCCGCAACCCGACCTTGGTGCGGGCCAGGTTGACCTTCGTGGTCGAGCGGATGCGTTTGATTTCTCGTTTGGCCGTCTCCATGCCCAGCATGGCGTCCAGCTCGGCTTGCCCCTCGGCCAGATACTGCGAGGCCTTTTCGGCGTCGCGGGCCGTTTCGGCCTCTAGTCGGCTCGGGGCGCTCGCGGGGTCCCACGGGTCGGTGCGGGCCTCGATGGTTTCTGGGTCGGTGAGCACCAGGCGCCGGCTCGGGTCGTCCATCGCTTCACGGGCGGGGGCGAATTTCGGGTCGCGGGAATAGACGCGGCGCAGCAGTTGGGCGGCCTCGTCCTCGCGGCCCAAGTGACGAAGACACATCGCTTGGGTGTAGAGGATCACCGTGGCCGCCGGTGGTACGCGGTCATCGCGGGCAGCTTTGTCGCCGCGGCGAAACGCATCCTCGAATACCCCCAGCGACGCTAGCGCTGTGGTGGCCATCGCGGTGGCCGCGCATTCGTATTCGGGCCGATACCAACGTTTGTCGATCGGGAACAGGCCCAACACATCGCTCCAGCGTTGGGTGCGGAAATGCAACAGCCCGCAGGCGTAGGTGTGCATGTCGGCGTCAAACGGATCGGTCGGCTTGGTCGCCGAGCTCAGCAGCTCGTGGGCTTGGCTGTAGTTGGCTTCCCGGATCAACACGGTCGCGTATGCGCAACGCAGGGCATCCACTGAGCCGATCGGCAACTGCAAAAACAGGCCGTCGAACACCAGCGGGCGAAAGTCTGCGCCCAGCACCCCTAGCCGGCGGATCTCCCGGCCGAAGGTTTCTGCGGCTGCCCAGCCTCCGGCCAGTACTTCCACGCTGTCTTCACCGGCGAGCACCCGGCCCATCCAGCCGTCACATACGCCCGGGTCGGCCTGGGTGACCGTGCGGAACATGTCGGCGGCCACCTGCCGGTTATGGCTGGGCACCAGACCGTCCACGCCGATGCCCGATGCCAACAGGCCGCGGCGAAAGGCGCTGCGAGCCGGGGATTCTGCCTCAATACCTGTCATGATCAGCTACGAATCTAACCGGTTAGGCGGCCCGCCGGGGGCCGCCCTCGAGCAAGCGGCGCTCATAATCGAGGTTGATCCGGAGCCGATGCTGAAACGCCCACGTGCGGATCACCGCCGCACCCGGGCCTTCCTGTTCGATATGGATGTCAGCGCCGCTGGCCGACCGTTTGTCCACGGTGCGCACCGTGACGGCCGCCCCCGCGGGCACCGAGCCCGCCACCTCGTCGTAGACGATCACATACGGGTACTGCGAGGCCGGCAACTGCTCGACCAGCCCGGCGGTGTCGATCACCTGCAACCCGGCCGCAATGACCTGGCGCCACCGCCCGGGCCGCTGCGTGCAGACCAGCACCTGGTACCCGGTTGCGGCCGCACGCAACGACACCTGCACCAGCAAGGCGAACTCGCCGCAGATTGTCACGGTGGCCAGCTCGGTCGGATCACTGAGGTCGACCAGCAGCGGGTGACCGCTGGGAAGCGTGCCAACGATGATGCCCGTCGCGCCGATCGGTACCGCCACCTTTTCGTTGGCCGCCAGTTCGCGCGCCGGCACCGCCAGCCCGCCATTGCCCGCGCTCAACAGCCCGGCCCGCAGCCCGGCGTCATGACGACCCACAAACGGGTTCAGCCCGGTCAGCGGCGGCTCAGCCAGCGGCCCGCCGCTGTGATAGCGCACCATCACCCCCACGGCCGTAGCGCCGGTATCGGCGCGGCGCACCTGGATCGACACCACCGTGGCAGCGGTCTCCGGCGCCCACAGCCGGTCAATCGTGGTGCTCGAAATGTCGCGTGGCGACATCCAATAGGTCTGCACGTAACCGCCGGCGTGACGCAGCCGGCTCCACCCTGGCGTCAATCCGTTCGGGTCGATCCCGGCCAGCAGCGCCTCATCGGCCGAGCGGATCTGGGCCGCGGTCAACACCCGCGCCGGGATACGCAGGCTGGTCAGTTCTGCGGCCAGCCATTCGGCGGCCGCGCTCATCGTGGCCGCCACCGACTCGCGCCACACGATCGCCCGCGCACTGGCCAGCGCGTCCAGGCGCACGACCAGCCAGGTGCGGCGCTGCCCGACCGCGGGATGATCACCCACCGCCCCTGAATACACCGGGGCATACGGGTGGTGGCTTTTGGATGCCCGGCGCACCCCCGCGCTGACGATGTCGATGCCTTCTAAGGTGACATCGAACTGCTCCAGCCCGGCGGCCACCGCCTCAAGCGGCAGCTTCGTCATCGACTCGACCCGGGAATAATCGAGCGCCGAGGGACTGTGTGGTGGCCCATCGACGGCCACCACCGCTACCAAATGTGGCCCCACAGCACGGATTCCGACCCGCCCTGAGCCGAAGTGGCGCTCGTAGTCGGCCAGCTCACCGCCCGGCAGATCAGCTACGTGCCGTTTGCTCACCGATCGCCACGCCAGCGTCAACAGTGCTGCACCGCGCCAACGCAGCAACGCCAGCAGCGACACCACAAGGGCGAGCGCGGCGCCGGCCCACCAGCCCGGGCGGCCCGCCACGGCCGCCCCGGTGGCCACTAATGCGACGTCGACGACGAACAGCGCCACCAGGCGCGGCCAGCCGGCCGCCACGCTTAACGGAAAGGTCGTCCTCATCACCGCGCTCCTCGTCGCCGCATCAGCGCTGCTGAGCCCAGCACCAGCGAACACACCAGCGCCAGTCCGCCCACACCAGCGGCGGCTACCCACACGGGGGTCATGTCGCGGCCCACCTTGGGCGGGGCCAGCACAAGGGGTGCCGCCAGGTGTTGCGGCCCAACAGGTTCACCGGGGGGCAGGTCATAGGTCAGGGCGGCTACCGGGTCGACGATGCCGTGCCCGACCTGGTTATCCACCCCGCGCGCCGGTGCCCGGGCGGTTGAGAGCAGCCGGTTGATCACCTGATGGGCGGTCAGCTGCGGATACTTCGCGCGCACCAGGGCGGCCACGCCGGATACGATCGCCGCCGAAAACGAGGTGCCCGACTGCGGCACCAGCGTGTTCTTGCTGCCCTCGACCGCGTTCATCAGCCCGTCATCGCGCGGTGAGAGGCTTTCGATGTCAGTGCCTGGCGCCGCGATCGACACCCAGGGTCCGGCCACGCTGCCGTCCAGCGGAGCGCCGGTGGCATCCACCTCGCCGACGGTGAGCACATAGTCGGAAAACCACGCCGGAGTAACGACCGTGGTCACTCCCGCCCAATCGCGAGGATCGTTGGGATTCAACGGGTTATAGATCGGATTCTGTTTACAGTCGTTGCCCATGGCAGCGCTTTCGTTGCCGACATTGCCGGCCGCGGCCACGATCACCGCGTTGCGGTCCACGGCCGCGTAGTGAATCGCCGCGCCCAAGTCGCGCTGATCAATCATGTCGGTCGCGCTCATACACGACACCTCCGAAATGTTGATCACCGTGGCACCCATGTTGGCCGCATGCACGATCGCACGAGCCATCGTGCGGATATCGCCCGCCTTGCGCCGGGTCGCCGGGTCTTGGTTGCCTGCGAAAGCGTCCTTGGGAGAGAACGCTTTTGAGCTTTGCCGGATGGAGATGACCTGCACATCAGGGGCCACACCAGAAAACCCGTCCGCAGCCGGCGCCGGCGGCGGCGGGGGCTCCGGCGGGCCAGGCGGCGCGGGTGGCACCGGATCATCAGGACCAGGCGCGGGACTCTGCGGGGATAGTTTCGGGTGACCGGCGGGCACCACCACCGTGGGAGTCGCGCGAGGATGCCAGCTCGCCCCGTCTGGGGGTGGAGGCGGAGGCGGGGGCGGCAGCTGCACCGTCACGGTCTGCGGTGGCGGCGGGGGCGGCGGCGCCTCGGTGGTGGGCACTGTCTCAGGACGGCGGGCCTGGCGCGGCGGGGGCAGCGGCGTCTTGCCATCGGCGGGCTGGGCCGCGATCAGTGAGGCCACGATCATCCCGTGAGCATCACAGTCGGACAAGCCATCGCCGGGCATCACATAGTCGCCGCCACCGACAAGGTCGGTCAGCCGCGGATGCGGGGTGACGCCGGTGTCGATCACAGCCACCTTCTGCCCCGCCCCGCGCCCAAACCGCCACGCCTCAGCCAAATCCAGCATGTCCATGTAATGCGGCTGCACCCGATAGTCCGTACCCGGCAGCGTGCCCACCTTCGGGCAAAACGCGCCCTGGCGCATCGGTTGATCCGGACCCGGCGGCCCATCGGGCGGAGTTGCGCCCACATCAATCTGCGGGGGCTCCACCGCCCCCGCAGCCGGGGCGCCCCACAACCCGGTCAACCCCACCACGGCGACAGCCGATACCGCCGCACAGGCCTTTTGTGCACGACTCACCGAACAACCACCCCCGCTATCGGTACCGGATCGCGGCCAGCACACCCATCAGCCAAAACGCCAACGGGAAAATGCCTGTCAGGCAGACATATTCGACCCACTCGACGATCTTGCGGAACGTCGGAGTGTAGAAGCGGTTGGGCACCACCACACCGGCCACCAAGCCAGCCACCGGGACGGCCACCATCGCCGATACCCCCGCCAGCAATGCCGGCATCGTCCACAACCCCAACACATAGCGCCCGGCCACCCCGATCACCAATGCCACGGCGGCCAGCGCGAAGATCGTCGCCTGCCAGCGATCGGTGAACGAACGGCCGCGCAGCAGCACCGCGACCGCCACCAGCCCCGCCAACACCAGCGGCAGCCAGCGTCGCGGCGCATGCGGATCGCACAACCCGACGCTGCACACCACCACCAAACCTGTTGTCGCAACCAGCAACCCGGTCAGATAGGAGTGGGCCCGGTCGGTGGCCACCGTCACCTCACGCACCGACTCAGGCCCGGCGAACGTGGCCACCTGACCGCTGGCCACCGCATGATCAGCCGGCAAATCCGGACGCGCCTCAAAAATCCACTGGCCCGACGCTGAAGGGAAGACCGGCAGCCGAATCCCGGCCACCCAGCGCGCCACGGTGGGCGACACATGCATCCCGATCAGCGACACCAGCAGCACGACCGCCAACAGGATCGGCGCCGAGGTCACCAGCACCATACGCACCGAACCCACCACAACACCGACTGCCGCAGTGACGATCACCGTCGTGCCCAACGCGATATGGCGGCCGGTGAACCGCACTACCAGCACCGCGGCGACCAACGCGCTCGCCAATCCCAACGCGGCGTGCGGGGCACCCATCGGCCCCGGTACCGCAGCAGCAGCCCCCACCGCCAACGGGAGGCATCCGGTCAACAACAGCGTGTCACCGACGCCGCGCGCCAGCCGACTGGCTTGGCGCGCCAAGATGATCGCCGCCGCCGCCAGCAGCAGCGCCGCCAGCCCGCCACAATAGATGGCCGGCGCCCAGCCCAGATGCCCGTAACGCCAACGCCCCAGCAGGGCCGTGGCGGCCAGCACGCCGGCCACCACCATGCCCGCGCCGACGCGCGCCGCCCACACCGGCGTGACAGCAGGCCAGCGTCTGCTCAGCTCAGCGGCCACCGCCGAGGTGACGTGTTCGACGACGTTGATCCGGGCCTCGGTGTCGGCGGCGAACCGCAGCCACAACCGGGTGCCGTCGCTGACCCCTTGGGCGGCCAAAGACAGGCCTGGCTTCAGGGGGCTGCCATCGACCCAGCACAGTGTCCAGCGGCCCCGCGGGCCTGCCGTCAACGCCGGCTCCCCCAGTTCACCGAGTCGAGTGTTGACCAGATCCACCAGCGCCGCCAACTGCACTGACACTGAGGCGGTGGCATCCAACACCACCCCGATCTTGGTGGCCCCCGCGATGACCGCCACCAACACCCGATCAGGCAGGGCCGGCGCAGCCGCCGCCGTGACAGGGTTGTCGTGCTGCCGCTCGAGGGTCACGCGCTCAGCGCCCCCGCGGTCGGGAACCCTTCGGCCAGCTCGGCCGCCAGCTCCAAAAACGCCAACCGAGTGCGCTTGTGCAAGGCCGGAAAATCGAGCGTATCCGCGTCGCGCAAATGCGCATCCCATGGGATCGTCTTCACCGAACGCACCCGCGGCCCCAGCGTCTCGGTGATATGGGAGATAAACGCCTTGGACGCGCAGTCATGGATGTCGTTGAGCACAATCACCGAGCGCTTGAGCAGTTCGTGACCGTTGCGTGCGGCCAGCCACTCCACCGTGGTCTCGATCGCCAGTCCGCCCTCGGCGTTGCAGCTGCCGATGATCATCAACGCGTCGGTGTTCGACAACACTGTTTTGAAAAATTCGGTCTCGACTTCGGCGCCGCAATCCACCAGTGTCAGTTGGTAAAAGCGCCGCGTCAGCTCAGCGGTGTCGTAGAACACGTCCTTGTCCAGGTCCATCGGGTTGGCCACATTCTGGTTGCCCGGCAACACTTCTAGGCCCTGGGGGTTCTTCCCGGTGTAGTGACGAGCCTTGGGATAGTCGACAACCACCTCCTTGGCCGCAAGCAGATCGCCAATCGAGTTCAGCGCCTCGCGATCAACGAAGCGACCCAGGCCCCCGTAGGTGGTGTCGGCGTCGATCGCCAAGACCGGCTGCCCACGCTCAAAGGCGAACACGGTGCCCACACCGGCAGTCACCCGCGTCTTGCCGACGCCGCCTTTGATCGAAATCGCCGCGATCTGATACGTGCCGGGAATGTTGGAAGCCACACGAGACTTCCAGTCGATCAGTTGACGCTCATGAGCACCCGCACCCAGATTGACCAGCCCACCTGTGCAGGCGTGAACCGCCTTGCGCCACCCCATTTTCGCCGGTTCGCGGCGCCGTTTCACGACCTCCTCGACCTGGACATGCCGGGTCGGTGCCGAGCTGGGAGTGCGAAGGTCTGGCCGCGGCGCCCACCGTTGCTTAGGGTCCACACGCGGGGGTGACCACCGCGGCGGCGGCGGCGGGTTGCGCTGATCGAACTGCGGGCGCGGCGGGATCGGGTCGGGCGCCTGCCCTCCCGGGCCGCGCCCAACTGACGGCTCCGCGTCCGGTGCCCGAGGCGCCGGGGGCCGCGGCACAGCATGGGGATGCCCGCCCGGCGGCGGCGGCCCGAACGAGGGCCCCGCACCCGGCGGCGGCGGTGGTGCCGGTTCGGCCTGAGCATGAGCACCTTCAGTGCCCCCCGGCGCCGCGGGCCACGCCTCGTGGCGGTTCCCCTCGGCTGGCGGTGGCCCGAACTCGTAGCCACCCACCGGCGGCATGTGAGGTGGCGGCGGCGCACCCGGCTCGGGCACCCGCACATCAGCCAACGACACCTCCTCGGTGGCATCCTCGGCAGGCGCCGGATGCTCGCGCTGTTGCTCGCTGTTTTCCGGCGGCAGATAACGCGACATGAAGTCCGAATTGTCAGTCATTCCTAGTCCCCATATGGCTGGCGGTTACTATGTCCGATCCTAAAGGCAGAATTCTCGCTATACCACGCCCGCTCGGTATTCATCGAGAACACTTTGCTGGCACGGCGGTACCGCTTTTTGTCAGGCCATTCGTTCATGACTGTCCCAGGCGCGCACACCGACACTGTCGAAGACCGTCGTCAGCGCGTGATGCAGCTGGGCAGGACCCGCCGGGGCGATGGCCAGCCACTCCTGCTGGCTGCCCGCGGGCGGGTTCAGTCGGTACAGCGCCACCCGCCCCGAGGCAGTGTCGCGCAGGTTGAGCACCGTTTCGCTCCACACCGTGTCGGCATCCACATGGGCGCGCGCATAAACCAACGCCTCAGCTTGGGGATCTTCTAACGCCGCGCCCAGCTCAGCCAGCGCACCCCCGCGCAGCCCCAGTGCGCGCAGCGCAGCCATTTTCGCTGCTGCCGAGCCCGCCTTGGCGTGCAACGTGATCGCGGTACGCATGTCATCCAGCGGCACGTTGACCGCGCTGATCCGCGCCGGCTCCACCCAGTGCACCGAGTCCAGAGCTTCAAAGACTAGGCGTTGCACCCATTCCTGGTCGGTGCCCGGACAGTCGTCAATGGTGACGTAGGACCCGGCGCGCACCGCAGAGGCCCACCGGCCGTCGCGGCGGGCCAGCACAACGCGCAGCTGCTCATCGGGGATCGCGCGCCAGGTAGTGGGATCATCCATCACCACCGGTGTCACCACGTTCATCGCCCCGCGGCAGACCAGCAAGATGACTTCAACGTCGGGCGCGGCCAGCACCTTCATGCGCGCGGCGATATCAGCACGCACCATCGCATCCTCATCGGCGATGCCTTGGTCGACCAGCACCGCCAAACCCGGGTGCGCGGTGAGCCAGTCGGTGTTTCGTGGTTGTCCGTAGGGGCGTCCGCGCAGTTCGGGGGCGAGCTGGGGAATGCCCAGCATGGCTTGCAGCAGCCACAGTCCCTCGAGGTTGACGGTGATGTCAGAAGTCGGGGTGGCCGGAATTTCGGCGCTCGTCATAGCAGGTTTCCTTGCTCAAACGCTGACGTGGCGGCACCGAATCCGGTGCCGCCACGTCGTTGGCTGGAACAGTGCGGGCTAGGCCCACGAAGATCCGACGGCGCTGTCGGTGCTGTTCATGTTGCTTCCGGCGGTCTGCACCTTCTGTCCGTGAGCGTTGGCCTGCTCGTAGATCACCTGGAAGTTGCGGCCCAACTGGGTGATGAACTCCTGGCAGGCGACCGACCCGGCGCCACCCCAAAAATCCCCGGCCGCGAGCACATCGCGCACGATCGCTTGGTGCTCGGCTTCCAGGGAAGCGGCCTGGGCGCGGATCAGGGCGCCGTGGGCGTCGACGTCGCCGAACTGATAGTTGATCGACATGGTTGTACGTCTCCTTGGCGTAAAAGTGGGTAGGGACCTGGCGGTTAGCTGCTCAGGATCTGCTGAGAAGCCTGCTCTTGCTGCTCGTAGTTGTTGGCGTCACGGATCAGGCCGTCGCGCACCCCGTGCAGCATGTTCACGATGTTGCGGAACGCCTGATTCATCTGGCCCATAGTGTCGTAGGAGGTGGCCTGGGCTTGCCCACTCCAGCCGCCGCCGGCGATGTTCTGCGAAGACGCCCACATCTTGCGGGCCTCATCCTCAACGGTCTGGGCGTGCACCTCGAAACGCCCGGCCATGTCCCGCATCGCGTGCGGGTCGGTCATAAAGCGGGTGGCCATAATAACGTTCTCCTTAAAGCGCGAGTGATTTTATTTCAGCGTTGCTGTGTTGCCAGTCTATTGGCCCGATCTAACGCCGGGCAACGGCCGGCGCAAGCTATTTGAACGAATTTTTCCGTGCACATGATGTCACCAATTCGGCGCTAACGTCGGCGTAGCACTTTGACGGGTTTTCCATAGCGAGGTGAGCCGTCGCTGTCCGTGCCGCGCCCGTGCATACCCGCGGCCATCGGCGTGCCCCCATACATGCCGGAGCCCCCGGTGGTGGCCGGTGCAGCCCCCATCGACGTGCCCCCGCCCGAGGCGGCCACCGGTGCGACCGCCCGCGCCGTACTAGCCGACTCCCCGCTGGCGCCGGCCGTCCAGGTTGCCGGCACCGACAACCCGCCCAGCGATCCCGCGCGGCCCGCCACGGCCTCCACCTCCGAGGCTGCCCCGCCCATCCCCGCAAGTCCGGGCCCGGTCGCACTGGTCAAGGTCGACGCAGTGCCCCCACCGAACATGCCCGGATTCATAAAACTCATAAACGGGCTCAGCAGCGAATTGAATTGGCCCAGACCGCTGCCCCCCAACCCCTGGCTCAGCGGTGACGAGAGCCCTTGCAGCGCTTGGGGAATCGTGCTCACCAGCTGCGGGCCCATCGACAACATGGATTCGCCGTCCAAACCCGCCGGCATGCTTCCCGCGCTGCTGGCGAAATTGAACGGCTGCTGCCCGGCGGCGGTGCCGCCCGACTGGCCCAACGCGGCCGCTTGCGCGGCCAACCCGATCGGGTCCGAGTTGGGCGCTGGCGGCACGAACGGGACCAGCGCGCCGGTGATCCCCGAGGCATTCCCGGCGAAGTCGTACATCGTCGCGGTGTCTTGGGACCACATCTGACCGTAGTGAGCCTCGTTGGCCATGATCGCCGGAGTGTTGAACCCCATGAAGTTCGTCGACACCAGGGCCGCCAGCTGCGCCCGGTTCTCGGCGATCACCGGTGGGGGCACCACCCCGGCCCGGGCAGCCTCGAACGCCGCCGCGGCCGCCGCCGCGGCCGCGGCGGCTTCCTGGCATTGCGCGGCCGTCTCGATCATCCACACCACGTACGGGGCTGCCGACAGCGCCATCGACATCGACGAGGGCCCCGCCCACGCCGTGCTGGTCAGCGCTTCGATCACCGCCCCAAACGCCGCTCCTGCGGACCCGAGCTGCGCGGCCAGTGCCTGCCATGCGGCGGCTGATTCCATCAGAGACGCTGAACCCAGGCCGGCATACATGCGGCCCGAGTTGATCTCAGGTGGCAGCTCGTAATCCATGGCTGTGGGCGCTAACCCGCGGGCTAGACCTAGACCATCGCAGCGGTGTTGAGGACCTCGGTGGCGGCGTAGTCGGCCGAGCTGATGCCCATGGTCGAGACGAACATCTGGTGGACGACCTCCCCGATGGCTTGGGTGGCCTGATACACGCCGGCATGGGTGCCGAACGCCGCGGCCAACAGAACCGACGCCGGCTCTGGCGCCGGCGGCACCACGCCCAGTGTGGGTGCGGCTCCTGCGGCGTTGCCCGCCGCTACCGCCGCCCCGATCCCGGCCAACCCGGACGCGGATGCATCAATGCCCGCAGGTAATGCCTCGACAAACATGGAACCCTCCCGTAAAGAGCCGACCGGACATTGACCGGTCTGATGACAAAAGTGTATCGACGCCCGCGGGCTTACGCGCGGCCCATCGCAGATCTATCCGAGGCCGGCGTCAGCGACTTGGACATAAATTCCCGATTCGCCCGATTCGGCGGTATTCAGCAAGAATCCGCGGCCCTTGGGCATCCAATGGCCTTTCCATTTGCCCTTCACGAATCCTTGATCGGGGTCGGAATCCATGATCAGCTCCGGCTCCCTGGCCTGCTTGAGCATCCTGAACACGGGGTCGGCCCCCAGGCCCGCCATGAACGCCGCGAACTGGCGGGTGTAGATGATGTGCAACCCGACGTCGTCGCCGGCCTGCACGAACCGTTCGATCACCCCCAGAGGTGAGTCGAAGCCGACCGGCAACCGCTCAGAATCGTCGATGATCAAAAAGATTTCCGGACCCTGCCAGTGGCGCCGGCCGATGTCATCGACCGATAAATCGTCGCTGGGCAGCCGCGGCGCAAGGACCGCGGCCAGCTCGCCCATGCGCGCTTTGACCGAGTCCGGCGTCGAGGCGAAACGCTGCACGTAGGACTTATCCAGCACGTTGAGTAGCTGGCGGCGCGGATCAATGAGCCACACCTGGGCCGCGGGGCGGTCGGCCGTTTCTTCCAGCCCCGGCCCCGTAGCGCCGTCAGCGCCCGGGGCGTAAACCCTGCGAATCTCGCGCATCAATGTTGCACACGCCGTCGTGCGCCCACACTTGGGTTGCCCGGCGATGATCAGATGCTGACTGGCCAAAAACACCGGCCGTTCGGTCTCGTCGAGCGCCCACACGATCGACGTGGGGGTGCGATCATCGGTGGCGGCTGTCGCCGCCAGCTCGGCCGGCGAAACCCGCCCTGGCAGCCTGCGCACCTTACGTGCAGGATTGAACCTACCGGCCTGGCGGCTGACAGCCTCGGCGACACTGCGTGAATCGAACACCTCCGCGGCGGTGGACTCCAGCGCCGGGCGCGCCATCAACGTGTGCAACCCCACGGGGTCTACGCCGGTGCGTTCGTAATTTTGCCCAATCATGCCGCGCCCTGGCCGCGCCGGCACAGCCGTGGCCAGTCTCGCCTTAGCCACCAGCGTCGCTTCGTTGAAGTCGGCCAGACGAAGCTCCACCCGAGACCCGAAGTTACCCCGCACCGTCACCTGCAGATCGGTGTTCTTGGTCACCGCGGCGACCACGTGAATCCCGAACGTGGGCCCCTCTTTGATGATCCTGTTCACCTTGTCTTCGACGAGCGCCTCATATTCGCTAACCATCGCCGCATAGTTGTCGATCACCAAGAACACATCGCCGTAACCGTCCTCAGGCACAGCCCCGGGCTCACGCCCAGCCTTGCGGCGGCGAAACACCTCCATCGACATCACGCCGGTCGCCTCGAAGCTGCGCTTGCGCGAGGCGAGCAACGCCGCGATCTCCGCCACGGTGCGGCGCACACCGTCACTATCAAGCGACATCGACACACCACCCACATGCGGTAGCCCCGACACACTACTGAGGGCCGCCGACGAAAACGCCAGGCAGTAAAACTGCACCTGCTCAGGGGTGTGCGTCATGGCCGCCGCGCAGATCAGGTCTTGCAGCGCAGTCGTTTTGCCCGAGCCCTGAGCACCCACGATCACCACATTGCCGCCCGGGCCCGACACGTCAATGGTCAGCGGATGCTGGTCATGCTTGAATGGCCGGTCCACCAGCCCCACAGGGAACACCAGGTTCGGGGTGCGCGCATAGTCGCTGTCCCAGGGCCGCCCCAGATAGGTGTTCACCAGTTTCTCGATGCTCCACGGCGCATCCAGCGGCGGCTTCCACAACCGGTAAGGCTCAAAGTCAATCCGGCGCAGCTGGTCGATGATGATGCGCCCCACCTGTGGGCGCATCAACGCATTGCGCTCCTCGGCGTCCTCGCTATCGCCCGCGTCGGTCACCTCGTCGACATCAGCCACTTCCCCATCCACAGCTGGCGACTCGTCGAGCTCATCAGGCGGCGGCAACGGTGTGAAGTCCGTGGAGAACAGTTGCGGCGCAAAATAACTCACTGACGCCGCGCTCACTTGCGGCGCGTCGTCGAGGTCCTCCGTGCCAGGCTTGCGGTACTCACGCCACAAGAACTCGCCCTGAAATTTCGTCAGCGTGCCGTTCGCGGGGCTGCCCTGCAAGAAATAGCACTGCCCAGAACCCTTGAGGTTCACCGCATTCGGCACACCGATCGCCGTGGCTGACTGTGTCGTATTGGTCTGCAGGGCCATCCGGTACCCCACGTTTTCTAGCAGCTTCTCAGCGCGAGTTTCGATCTGCTGGCTGGCCATCAGCAGATGAATCCAATACGCGCGGCCTTGGCGGGCGATCTGATACAACGAGTCCTGAATCTCTTGACCCATCAACTTAAACAGTTCGGCGAACTCGTCAATGACCACCACCAGTACCGGCAGCGGCGGCAACACCTCAGCAGCCCCCGCTGCGAGCTGATCGGCACGGATCTTGTTGTATACCCCCACATCATCAGCGCCAGGCACATCGCATAAGGCTTTGCGCCGCGCGATCTCGCCATCCAGCGCGTCGATGAAACGGGTCATCAAACCCTGGTCCTCTTCGAGGTCGGTGATGATCTGCGAAACGTGAGGCACCCCGGCAAAGGGCCGAACACCCGAGCCACCCTTGAGGTCGGCCAACATGAACTGCAGGTTTTGCGGCGGGTGCCCCAACATCAGAGACTCAATGAAGGCGCGCAGCATCGTCGTCTTGCCCGAGCCAGTCGTGCCGGCCATCACCCCGTGCGGGCCCTGGCCCCCTTCCGAGTCCTCCTTGATGTCGACGAAAAACAGCTCATTGTTGTCCATCCGGTTACCCAGTGGCACCTTCAACCGCTGCAGGGAGTTGATGTCACTACGCGGGCCCCACAACTTGTCGAAATCAATATTGGCGGCGTCCTCAATCCCGTAGTACGACAGGATGTCTCGGGCCATCACCTGCTTGCCGGAATCAACTTCGATCGCCTCATAGGCCTCGGCGAGCCGGAAGCGCGCCATGCGCTCGGCGAACGTCTCGGCCTCATCGCGGCTCATCTGATCGGCGTAGGCGAAAAACTGGGGATCGTTCCCCTGCGGATCCCATGTCATCGGGTCGCGCGGCACCGCCGAGATGACAGCGTTCTCACCGATGTACAACACTCGCCGGCGCGCGTCGCGGCACGCCGGAACGCGGCCTAGGCCGCGCACGTCGAAAAATGTCAACCCAGCGACGCCTTCGGAGCTTCCGAGACGCTCCCATCCCGCTTCGGTGTCGCACACGACCACCGTGTGCGGCAACGGCTCAATAGGGTCCTTCGACGCGCCCAGGCGCGAGCGGAAGTCCCCGCGGGTGGACAGCGACATTGCCTCAGTTTGCGCGTCAAGGAACTCAGCGACCGACCCATAGACCATGCGCACCGGGCCCGCACCGTCAATGAGCTTCGGATCACCGGCGTGTGGTAGCCACTTCACCCAATCCCACTCGGCCGCATCAGAAGTCACCACCACCAGCCGCAGATGATCGGGGCCGTGGAAAAACACCAATTCGCACAGGATCGCGCGCATCAGGCCCAGCACCCGCTCACGCGGGCCGCGTAGCTCATAGCCGGGCTCCACCATCAGCGACACCAGTTTCGGCGTGCCGTAGGCCACCGTCTGGTATTGCATGAACTCTTGGAGGACCTTGCCGGTCACCGGTTCGAGCTCGATATCGGTCGGCGCGTCCTGCGGCTCGTTGAACACGGCGGCATTGGATTCCATCAGATCCGTCATGCCCACCCCGACCCGGGCCACCCCGAACCATGTATCAGACCCGTTGGGCTTGCGCTCCCACATCCGCATACTGCCCACGGCCGCTTCCAGGGTGCCCGGTGCGGGGTGATACCAGCGGTGATTCTGATCGAGCCGGTCCGCCAACTCTGAGGTGGTTCCTCGCAGCTCGTCCATGACCATGCAAAACCGGGCCCGCAGCGCGTCGAGCTTCGAGCGCGACATCTCCTGCGACCCGCCGCGGCCACCGAACAGCATCGCAACCAGCCCGCCCACCATCAGGAGCGGGAAAAATGACCCCGCGCCGGTAAACGAGCGCGCACCACTGGCGAAGCTGATCCACATCATTCCGCCGAACAGCGCAAGCAGGCCGATGATCAACGCCACCGACCACAGCGGTTTGCTTTGTGGCGGCGGCACTTTCAGTGGAGTCGGCAGGTCAAGGGTTTCAGGCTTAAACGGCGGCGCCTGCGCAGTTTGCTTGCGCGCGAACCCAATCTTCATGACTTCGGGACCTCCAGTTCGGCCGGGTTGGCATCGACAGGCAGCGTGTTGTGACGCACCAGCGCATCAGAGCGCGACAACGCCGGCCCGGCGGCCAGCAGCCGCAGCGCCAGCCACGGCGCCGGGCTCGGGGAATGCTTCTTCAAACCCAAAGCGTTCATCGTGTCCTCCTGGCGCGGCACCCCGAACCGCACCCCTGATTCGGATATCCACCACAACGACTCCACCGTGGCCGCTGACGGCGAATTACCGGTGGACACCACGTAATTGGCGTACTCAGGGCCCAGATACACGCGGTCGGCCTGCATCTGTGGCCCCGGGGCTTTCACCAAGTCCACCACTTTGTCCACTTGGCCCTCGGCCACCGGGATGCTCGGGCCGGCGATGACCGACGTGCTAGCCAGCGCCTCACCGCTCACCTTCTCCCAGTGCCAGCACGCCGCGGCGTTGACCTGGCTATCGATCACCCGCGGCGGGGTAGCCGGGAACGCCGACAAGTCCAGGGTTTGCACCACCGGCAACTTCGCCAACACCGGGCCAGCCACCACCGGGATCACCGCACCGGCCGGCCCGGCATTTTGCAGCACCTGAGCCACCACCGGCGACACCGGCTGCACGCCATCGGTGAGCACCACCGAATACGCGGTCTGCCCACCCACCTGCGGAGTCGATACCACCGTCCCCACCGGGCCCGGCGCCCCCGCGAACCGTGCCGGCGAGCCCGCATTCGGGATCACCGGCACCGACAACTCCGGGCCCACCGGGATCGCATCGAATAAGGCCCGGCTCATCGGGCGCGACCCCAACACCGCATCCTCGCCCAGCCCCAACGCCAACAGCACCGCCCGAGCACCCTGATTGATCAACGAGCGCCGCCCATCGCGGATCAACCACACCGCATCCCCATAGCGGCGCACCATCGCATCATCAGGGCCCAGCACGTGGCGGCGTGGACCCAGCTCGGGCTGGCCGTCGATGACGGTCACCGTCACCGGCTCAGGCGCAGCCGCCCCGAACGCCTTGGTGATCTCATCACACACCAACCACGACGAGCGACCCGGCGACGTCGCCACCATATCCTGCGGGGCGCCGGCAATACCGACCAGCGGCCCGCGCGGCGCTGCGTCAATCTCGCTGCGGCGCACCCGAACCGGGCTGGCCGCCTCCCCGGCGATCAACCGCGCCGAGGACAAATTCAACGCCGGATACAGCTTCTCGCCCACCCGCACATACAGCGCCCCCGAATCCTGATCGGCCACAATCCGCGCCTGCCCCGCCGAACCGGCCGGGCGCACAAACGACCAGAACAACGCCCCCAGACACAGCACAGCGGTCAGCGTCACACCCGCCAACATCGCCATCGACTGGCGCCGGCCCGGCTCGGCCTCCATCCGCACCCGCCGCCGAGTCATCGCCGCCACCGCGCGACGGGCGAAAAACATGTGCCCCGACACCTGTACCCGCGTCGAAAGCCCCAGACCGCGCCCGCGCCAGCGCGACTCGTCGTCCTTATCCACTCCCGGCTCAACCACCGTCAATACCCACCGTTAAATCGTTATCCGACAATTCTTTTCACGACAACATGCCCACGCGGGAAGCCCGAATACTGGACGTGGCCCCCCGGGGTGGGCGCCTCAATGACCTTCGTCGAGGACACCGCCATCTGCACATGCTCCGGCCCTCTGCTCGAGAAATTGGAAAACACCAGATCACCGGCCCGCACCTCAGCGCGATCCACCGTCATACCTTTGTGAATCATGTCGTAGGTCATGCGCGGCAACTGAACCCCCGCGTGCCGGTAGGCGTCCATCACCAACCCGGAGCAGTCGTATTGGCGCGGCCCTGTCGCGCCCCACACGTACGGATCACCCAACTTGGTCTCGGCGAACTGCACCGCCCGCAGCGCCGTCCCACTGCCACCGCCGCCCAGAAGCGAAGCGCCCGACTGCTCACCCGGCCCCCCGTTCTCACCGCCGCCGCGACTCAGGCTGCCCATCAGTGACGCCGGTATCCCCGACGCCAAGCCGCTCAACCCGCTCAGGCCGCCGCCACCGCCGCCGCCCGACATCAAGCCGCCCAGCCCGGACAGGGGCATACCGCCGCCCATCCCACCTGCACCCAGACCGCGATAGCCCGCCGCCAGCTGACGCATCCGCATCGCCAACAGCCGGTTTTCGGCCGTGGTCTGATCCAACTGACGCTGCATCGCGGCCAAATGATCATCCATGGCCGCCATAATCAACTTCGCCCCCGCCGGCGAACGACCCATCCCCGCGGTCGCAGCACCCACCGCGCGGGCCTGATCCCGAATCAACCCCGACCCGGCGCGGCCCTGCGCACCAACCTCACCACCTTGGGCCACCGCCTGCCCCGAGTCCCCGTCAAGACCATCCGCACCGGCCTGCGCCTGCTGATACGCCCCACCGGCGGCCCGAGCCCCACCCGTCAAACCGCTGTCGCCATCCGGGGCCTCCGGCACCGGCACCCGACCCCCAGCGGCGAACACCTGCCCACCACCCGGCCCCCCGGCCGGGAACAACTCATGACCGCGACTCAGCAGCCGATCAACCCCAGCCACGAACGCCGCAACACTCACCCACCAAAATTAACCCGAGCAAATCCCCCCGGCCACAGCCACGCAAAATTCGCAGCATCCTCGTACATCGTTGTGGTGGTGGTGGTCAAACTCCGGCGATGCTGCGATACAACGCCGTCGCCCTGGGCAACTGACTCTGGATCTCGTTCAAATAGCCCCTACGTCCGTGCGCCACTGCCGCCTCAGCCGACGAATCGCCCGGGCGCTGCTGTAACCAGAAGATCGACTTCCAAATGTCCGGTGACGACGGACCGCCATGGTGGGCCAGCCGATCGAAAAATCCCGAAATCGCCGTGTTGGGATTATTGCGGCCCGGATAACCCGAGTCTTGCTGGAAAATGCTTCTCCACAACCCATTCGGACTCACAGCCCGAGGACGCAACCCGCTTTCTTGCATCGCCGTAGACAAGATCGCGATCGTCTGGTGCGGCGAGTAGCCGCGCCGGCGAGCCTCATGGATGATCGCTGCAGCCACTTCACGCGGAGACGAATCCTGCGTCAACCCGCCCAGCGCAGTCCCCACATCGCCGCGCGGCGCCGCTTCCTCGCTCCGCGGCCCCCGGCCCCCGCGGACCGATCCCACCAAACGGCTCCACCCTCCAGGCACGCTCCCCAAGCCGCTTAACCCGCTCAGGCCGCCGCCACCGCCGCCGCCCGACATCAAGCCGCCCAGCCCGGACAGGGGCATACCGCCGCCCATCCCACCTGCACCCAGACCGCGATAGCCCGCCGCCAGCTGACGCATCCGCATCGCCAACAGCCGGTTTTCGGCCGTGGTCTGATCCAACTGACGCTGCATCGCGGCCAAATGATCATCCATGGCCGCCATGATCAACTTCGCGCCCGCCGGCGAACGACCCATCCCCGCGGTCGCAGCACCCACCGCGCGGGCCTGATCCCGAATCAACCCCGACCCGGCGCGGCCCTGCGCACCAACCTCACCACCTTGGGCTACCGCCTGCCCCGAGTCCCCGTCAAGACCATCCGCACCGGCCTGCGCCTGCTGATACGCCCCACCGGCGGCCCGAGCCCCACCCGTCAAACCGCTGTGGCCATCCGGGGCCTCCGGCACCGGCACCCGACCCCCAGCGGCGAACACCTGCCCACCACCCGGCCCCCCGGCCGGGAACAACTCATGACCGCGACTCAGCAGCCGATCAACCCCAGCCACGAACGCCGCAACACTCACCCACCAAAATTAACCCGAGCAAATCCCCCCGGCCACAGCCACGCACCGCCAGTTCGGGCCGGTTTAGCGGCCGCCCTGCGGAATCGTCGGCGGCCCGGACGGGCCATACGGCTTATACGGCTCCGGCATCAAATCCCCGTGCCACAAGAAAATCCCCGAGCCCGGCACATACTCACTCCACCCATACGGCGGCAACTCACCCCCACCCGGCGGATAGACCTTCGCCCCCGGGAAAGCCGACTGCGGCACCCACACACCAGAATTCGGGCCCAACTGGACATAAGGATCAGGGTTGCCGTGCTCGTCGTAAACCGTCGCGGGACCATAGCGCCCCGGCGGAAGGACCTGGTAGCCGGGAATCTCGTCAGATCTGACGAAATAGTGCGGAACCTGATCCGGATCTTTCGTCCTGTCGTAAATGTCCACCCACGGCGGCGAATGGGGATAGTTCGGCGGACCCATCCCGCCCACGCCAGCCCCGTAAGGCTCATGATGCTTGTCGCCTGGCTTCCACTTATCCGATGAGTCCAGCGGCGCCGCCGGCGGTGAGTCCTTCGCGCCGTCAGTCAAGGTGTGATAGCCGGCGGCGGTTTGGCGCAATCCCGCCGAGATGGCCTGGTACTGGGTTTTGGTGGTCTGCAGCTGGTCCTGCATCGCCGCCAAATGTTGATCCATCGTCGCCATCAGCAGGTGCGCACCCGCTGGCGTGCGAGCCATCGGCAACAGCGCGGCCGCGCTGGTACGGGCCTGATCGCGAATCAACCCCGACGCCTCCCGGCCCTGGGCCCCGATCTGCGCGCCTTCCTCGGCGCTTTGCGCCAGCTCCCCATCCAGGCCCGCCGCCCCACTGCGAGCCTGCTGATAAGAACCGGCCGCGCGTACCACCCCGGCCCGCAAACCACTGCCACCCTCCGGAGAGCCCGGCACCGCAACATCACCCGAGCTCGGCAGTGCCCCGCCCGCACCCCCGGCCGGAAACAACTCATGCGCACGGCTCAGCAACCGATCAACCCCAGCCACAAACGCCGCAACACTCACCCCACAAAATTAACCCGGCACTACCCAGCCGGGCCACACCCACGCCGGCAAAGCGATCACCCGCGAAGTACCGGACACCGTCCACGGGGTACCATGTACCCATGGCTTTCAACGTGAAAGACGAAGAGGTCATCCGCTTCGCAGACGAGCTCGCCGCGCGCCTCCACCTCCCCAGCCGCATCGACGCCATCCGCTACGCCCTGCGAGCCCAGATCGAAGTCACCCAATCCCGCACCGCAAACCGCTCCGCAGAACTGCTCGACGTCCTCAAAACCGAGATCTGGCCACTACTGGACGACCGATCCCCAATCACCAAAACCGAACGCGAACAAGCCCTCGGATACGACACAGCAACGGGAGTTTGATCCTGATCATCGACTCTTCCGCGATCGTCGCCCTCATCCAGGGCGAGGACCCCTACACCGAACAGATCGCGGCCGCCATCGCCGCCGATCCCAGCCCCGTCATGTCCACGGCCAACGCAGCCGAATGCCTCATCGTTCTCACCAACCGACACGGCGCGACCGCGCGCACCGTCTTCGACCGCCTACGATCCGAAATCAACCTCGGCTTCCAGCCCTTCACCCTCGAACACGCGATCGCCGCCCACCGCGCCTACCTCCACTACGGAAAAGGCCGCCACCCCGCCGCCCTCAACTACGGCGACACCATGGCCTACGCCACCGCCAAACTCGCACACGAACCCCTCATCGCCATCGGCAACGACTTCACCCAAACCGACCTCGAATTCAACGGCGTCATCGGCTACTGGCCAGCGCCCTAACGGTCCCAACTAATTCATCTGCCCCGCGTGTTCGTACAGCTCGCGAGTCGAAACCTCGGCAGTTCGCCTGTGTAACAGCAAGACTCGTTGAGTCTCTATTTGGATCTCGCCAACGACGTCATCGGCGCCGATGTCACCGGCGGAACACCCGCTGCCGCCGCAGCACCCGCCGCTAAACCTCGCCCGAAGTCCATCCCCAGCGATGGCATCGGTGAGCCCTGCAACCCGGCGCACCCAGCCCCGTGGGTCCGTCAGATTAACGGTGTAAGCGGCATCTTCGGTTAAGTGGTTTCGCTGCCGGGCATGCGGTCGGCGAAGGTGATCGCGAAGGCGTTCAGGGCTGGTTTCCAGCGCATGGTCCATCGCTTCTGTCCGGTCCCGGTCGGGTCCAGCGACCGGGTGACCAAGTATAGGCACTTCAGCGCTGCCTGCTCGGTCGGAAAATGACCGCGGGCCCGGACGGCGCGGCGGTAGCGGGCGTTCAACGATTCAATAGCATTGGTCGAACAGATCACCTTCCTTATCTCAGTGTCGTAGTCCAGGAACGGAATGAACTCACTCCACGCGTTGCGCCACAATCGAATTGCTGCCGGATAGCGATTACCCCACTCGGCCTCGAACGCGTCCAGCGCTGCCGCTGCAGCCTCAGCGTTGACCGCGGTATAGATCGGCCGCAACGCCTTGGCAATGGCGTCGCGGTGCTGGCGCCCGGCATAGCGGAACGTCCCACGGATCAAATGGATGACACACGTCTGGACCACAGTGTCGGGGAACACCGCGCCCACCGATTGCGGTAAGCCTTTGAGCCCATCGCAGACCAGGAAGAAGATGTCGGCCACCCCGCGGTTCTTCAGCTCGGTGAGCACCGCCAGCCAGTATTTGGCCGACTCGCCATCGCCCTCGCCGGCCCACATGCCCAGCACGTCACGATGCCCGGCCAGGTCCACCCCGATCGCGGCGTAGATGGGCCTGGGGCCGACCTGGCCGTCGCGGATCTTGACGTGCAGGGCGTCGATGAACACCGCGGCGTACACGCGTTCCAGCGGGCGGGTGTGCCAGGCGGTCATCTCCTCGACCACGCGGTCGGTGATCCGACTGATCGTGTCCTTGGAGACTGCCGCGCCGTAGATGTGGGCGAAATGGGCGCTGATCTCACCGGTGGTCAGCCCGCGGGCATACAGCGACAACACCACCTCATCGACATCGGTCAAGCGGCGTTGACGCTTCTTGACGATCTCGGGTTCGAAGCTGCCGGCGCGGTCGCGCGGGACGTCGATCTCGATCTGCCCGCACGCATCGGTGAGCACGGTCTTGGCCCTGGTTCCGTTGCGGGAGTTGCCCGAGCCGTACCCGGCCGGATCGTGGCGGTCATAGCCCAGGTGCTCGGATAATTCCTCGTCCAGGGCGGTCTCGATGACCGTCTTGGTCATCGCCTTGAGCAGGCCGCCCGGGCCGGTCAGCGCCACGCCGGCCTCGCGGGCCTGGCGTACCAGCTCCCGGGCGACCTCGAGCTCGTCGACCTCACGGCTATCCGGGACTTCAATGGCCGCCGCAGCGGCCTCAACATCGAGATTCTGCGATGGCTCCACAGCCACGACAGTTTCGGTCATCATGCGACCTTTCCGGCCCCGACACACCGGGGCCGATCAGGCCGTTTACACCCTTACTGCGACAGTCCCTGCCCCGTGGGCGGGGTTGCGAGCTGTTGCGCAGTGAGTGCATTTAAGTGTGCGTTAGTGTCTTCTAATTGGTGTTGTGAATCTGGCGGATTGGGCGGAATCGGTTGGTGTGAACCGGCATACCGCTTATCGGTGGTTTCGGGAGGGGACGTTGCCGGTGCCCGCGGAGCGGGTTGGGCGGCTGATTCTGGTCAAGGCGGCAGCCTCGGTATCGGGTGCGGCGGCGACGGTGGTGGTGTATGCGCGGGTGTCCAGCCATGATCAGCGCTCGGATCTGGACCGTCAGGTGGCGCGGGTGACCGCGTGGGCCACGGAGCGTGATCTTGAGGTGGGCCAGGTGGTGTGCGAGGTCGGTTCCGGGCTGAATGGGAAGCGGCCCAAGCTGCGCCGCATCTTGTCGGACCCCGATGCGAGGGTGATCGTTGTGGAGCATCGGGATCGGCTGGCGCGTTTCGGGGTGGAACACCTGGAAGCGGCGTTGTCGGCGCAGGGCCGCCGGATCGTGGTCGCTGATCCGGGTGAGACCACCGATGATCTGGTGCGCGACATGATCGAGGTCCTGACCAGTATGTGTGCGCGGCTCTACGGCCGTCGTGGTGCGCGGAATCGGGCGATGCGTGCGGTGACGGCCACCAAGCGGGAGCCAGGGGCTGCGTGATGATCGTCGGGATGCGCACCTGTGGTCAGGCGGCGAAGGTGGCCGGGCTGACCGGTGGTGTGCAGTTGCCGGGGAAACCGAAACCCGATGGCAGCCAAACATTGTCACGTTATGTCGATGTGGGCGCGGATTTCGAGTCGCACCGTGCGGTGGTGGAATCGGTGTCTGTCTTGTTCAAGCTCTACGACGGGGACGCCGCCGGTTATGCGGTCAACGGTTCGCTGGGTGCGGAAGTGGCCTCTGGTTGGCTGGTGACCGCGGCGAAGTTCGAGGTGGAATGGCCAGCGGAGCCCGAGCGGGCGGCGTTGGTGCGGTCGCATTTCGGTGCTCGCCGCAAGGCGTTCAACTGGGGTCTGGGTCGGGTGAAGGCCGACCTCGACGCGAAATCGGCTGATCCGGAACATGAGTCGTTGGGCTGGGACCTCGGCGCGCTACGCAAAGCGTGGAATCTCGCTAAGCACGAGGTGGCGCCGTGGTGGGCCACTAACAGCAAGGAGTGTTACTCGGCAGGGTTGGCCGATCTGGCCCAGGCACTGAGCAACTGGAGCGCCAGCAAGAACGGGAGACGCCAGGGTCGGCGGGTGGGTTTCCCGCGGTTCGCCACGGCGCGACGCGATCCCGGCCGGGTCCGGTTCACCACCGGCACCATGCGGGTAGAGGATGACCGCCATAGCATCACGGTCCCGGTCATCAGCGCGCTGCGGTCCAAGGAGAACACCCGCCGCGTGCAACGTCATCTCGCATCGGGGCGCGCCCGCATCCTGAACATGACCCTGTCCCAGCGGTGGGGCCGGTTGTTCGTGTCGGTCGGCTATGCGCTGCGCACCCCGAGCGCGGGAAGAACGCCGACTCAGCCCACGGTGCGCGCCGGGGTGGATCTGGGGGTGCGCACGCTGGCCACCGTCGCCACGATCGACCCCGCCACCGGCGTCGAAACCGTTGTCGAGTATAAGAATCCGGCCCCGCTCAAGGCGACACTTGCCGCCCGCCGCAGGGCTGGTCGTGAACTTTCCCGCCGTATCCCCGGATCGCACGGTCATCGGGCAGCGAAAGCCAAGCTGACCCGATTGGATCGTCGGTGCGTGCATCTGCGGCGGGAAGCAGCCCACCAACTCACCACGCAGTTGGCGGGCACCTACGGCCAGGTCGTGATCGAAGATCTCGATGTGGCCGCGATGAAACGCAGTATGGGCCGGCGGGCGTTTCGCCGGTCTGTTTCTGATGCCGCAATGGGATTGGTCGCGCCGATGCTGGCCTACAAGACCACTCGGCACGGCAGCACCCTGATCGTGGCGGATCGCTGGTTCCCATCAAGCCAGCTCCACCACCGCTGCACCCACCCCAACGGCACCCCATGCCGCCTGGTCGGTAAGGGCCGGATCGACAAGCACCTCATCTGCCCGCAGACAGGTGAAATGGTCGACCGCGATAGAAATGCTGCTTTGAATCTCCGTGACTGGCCGGATTACGCCAGTTGTGGTCCAGTCGGGACCACGGCCCCATCGGTACCCGGGCCAACCGAATCGGTTGGTACAGGCCATGGCGCGGACACCGGATCAACCGGTGCCGGCGGAGCATCCGTAAGACCCCGCCCACGCGGGGCCGGACGCGGAGAGGCCAAAACCCCAACCCCGCAAGGGGACGCCGCATGAGTGCAACTCAAACACACTCAACGGCAACGGTCATACCGCCGGGAAGACGCGCGCGCGCACGCGCCCGAACCCTTCACCCTCGAACACGCGATCGACGCCCACAGCGCCTACCTCCACTACGGGAAGGGACGCCACCCCGCAGCCGTCAACTACGGCGACACCATGGCCTACGCCACTCGGCAACGACTTCACCCAAACTGACCTCGAATTCAACGGCGTTGTCGGCTACTGGCCAACGCCCTAACGGTCCCTCCTAGCACCACTGCCCCCACGGCCACGATGTCCACCAAAGGCGGCGATCACGGCTACGATCTCGGTATTCAATCCTCGATTAGGTCTTTGTAGGCCATCTCCCAGAACTGCCAAATCGGCATCGCTGCCGTGCGTCGATGCGCGTCCAACACGCGGCGCGTCTGCGCGTTGATCTGTTCACACGCTGTCTCGCTCAGCACGATCAGATCCGGATAAGCGGCCTCAATAGCTAACTTCTGGGAGGCGGCATCTTCCGGCGAAATTTGTTGTAGGCGTTCTTCTGTAGCCGCGCTGATTTCTGCGCGACGCTCCACGCACCGCTTCATGATCATCCTCACCCGCTCGCGCCCACGCGCCACCGCCCGGTTCATCCGCTCAGTTTCTTCGTGCTCGCGCTGGTGCTCGGCTATCACCTCGGCAATGTCGTCCAACAAGGCCGCCGTGTGCCTAGTACCGACCAGAACTGCTTCCAGCTCGGTCGGGTCCACTCTCCCGCACGCGACTATGCTGGCAGCAAATTGCTCATCGGACATCGGTGCCGGCTCACGTTGAAGAACCCCTAACCAACCGTTGAGCTTTGCCTGACGCCTCTTCCAATCGGCCACGGCGTCATAGTTATTGCGGATAGCGACATACTCCACCGCCGCTTCGAAAACTAGCAGCGCTTCATCGATCGGCCACTCGCTGCGTTTCTTTAGCCGCTTCAACTGCCGCGGCAAAGGCCGCGGCTCCGTCATCAACATGGTTATGGTGTCCGCTAAATCCGCTGCTGCGGAATAGCTTTCGTTCACCGCAGTGCCGGTTCCTTCAATGGCGCCCGTATACCGGCCACCCATGCTGCATACACTACGTTGAGTAGGTCGCCCCCATAACGGTCCCAGCACAAGAGAGCCTCTATCTGGCGGCACCGGATGAATTCTCGTGTGTAGCTGACCGTCTGGTCAGGGTTTTCTATTCCGTCCAGTCCCGGTCGCTGGCACGCCATCTGAACCAAAGCGTCTTCGTGTTCCTCGCCGAGCAGCGCCCACTCCTGGACTGTGGGCCAGCGCTCAGCGACGAGTGAGTGCGCCACGGACTGCGCAACCGGCGACAACGCCTCACCCGGAATACCAAATGCCAACTGGCGGATCAACTCTCGGCAGTAGTCACGCACCACCGACTCATCGGCCCCCATCAGATCCGCATATAAGGCGGCGTCCACGGTCTGCAGCCGATGGGCCCGCGACGCCAACAATTCCGCCGCCGCATTATCCGCCACGTCAGAGGGTTTCACGCCAGTGGCCACTTCCGGCGCCGGGTGCTCCCTCAAAAACTCAGAGGGCAGCGCCCACGACGTGGCCACCGCACTCACCGTGTCCCCGAACTCCCGGGCCGCCCGCACCGCTTTATCGGCCGGGTTGACCCAGCCGAACCAGCGCGCGTCAAAATCTGCATCGTGGCCACCGGCGATGGGCATCGTCTTGCGCAGGAACACCACTGGCGGGATGTAGGTCGCGCCGTCGTTCGTGGCAACCCAGTACGTCGGCATGCCCGAGGCGTTACGGCCAACGGCCACAGCCCAATCCAATCCAGGATCAGTTACTTTCGCCGCCCCAGCGAGTTCGGCGACAAGGCCCTTGGCCGTTTCCAAATCCGAATATGCGTCATCCTTGCGCACCGTCACCACATCACGCCGACCCGCCACCGGCATCAACCCGGTCCCAGGCCCGGGCGACCCACCTCCGGGCTCAGCCGGTATTGATGGGGCGGCAGGCGTCGAGCCGCCCGCCGACGGAGCGGCCGGCGGCGGGCCCTGCGGAGGAAGAACGGAACCGTACGAAGTCATGCCTCCTGCCGGCATACCCGCCGCCGGTGCCGGTGCAGGGGCGGAAGCGGCCGCCGCCGGCGCAGTAGACACAGGAGCCACCGCTGGCGCAGCCGACGTCGGAGCCGACTCGATCGGCGCCGCCAACGACGTCATCGGCGCCGACGTCACCGGCGGAACACCCCCTGCCGCCGCCGCGCCCGCCGCTAAACCTCGCCCGAAGTCCATCCCCAAGGACGGCATCGGCGAGCCCTGCAGCCCAGGCGCACCCAGCCCCGTGGGCGGGGCCATACCGCCCGGCAGACCGCCAAAACTACCCATCAACCCCTGCAACGGGCCCATAGGAAGCCCACCACCCGATCCCCCGCCAGGCATACTCGGCAAACTCGGCAACCCACTACCCATCAACGACGTCAACGGGTTATGACGCGGTGATCCAAACGGAGCATCCGACGAGGGCGCGTGTACGCGTCCCGATCCGCCTGGTGCAGGAGGTGCTGCACCGTCGTTGGGACCGTCTGATGAGGCATGAACTCGCCCACCCCCGGGCTGTCTCGGGGGACCCAGATCTGGCGTCCCTGGACCGTCAGTCGACGGGTCCTTATTGTCTGTACCATTGCCAGCTTGTTTGAATTTTGGGCCGCCGGGGCCGCCCTCTTTAAAGTGGTTGGTGAACTGAACGGTGTATTGGGTGGCGTAGCCCTGCAACTCAGTCGAATAGGCCTGGATCGTCGTTCGGTGCACACCGAGAATCACCGCTACCTGCGCCAGCGACTGCCCCGAGCCGCTTTTTAGGAAGGCCTCGGCCTCTTGATGCGCCTGCGTGTTCTGCTCGAACATGTGCTTCTTGGTGCTCGCCACATCGTCGGCGCCGCGCCTGATCAAACCGGAGGCAACGCGCGCGATCTCCGCCTGGAAATCCTTGATCGACGCCGCTTCAAAGTGGGCCGCGCGAGCAGCGTCCGCGCTCTCGCCCACCCATGACCCGCCGTCGAAGACGCCGTTCGCCGCCTGGCGGATTGTCGTCGCGCTGTCATCGTGCAGTTTGAAGTCATCAGCAAACTTGTCGGCGCCGGCGTTCATGGCGGTCTCAGAGTCTTCCGGCCACACATACGGTTGGAACAGAAACCGGACGAAGGCTCCCTGCGGCCGCGGATGATCACTGCCGACATGCGGTAGTGACGGCGGCTGAATTTTACCCACTGGCCCCCGGTTGACCGCCTTGAGCAGGCGCGCCGCCTGCTTGTTATTGCGTTCTGACCACCACGCGGGAAACTCGTCCCCGCCCGTACTTGTTAACTCCGCCATCCGAACGGGTTACCTCGGCAGCCCGCACACACCGACAAGCGCATTGATCGCATCGTTCGATATGTCGTTAAGGCGATTCACTTCAGGAGTTGGGGTATTCCCCATCGCCGCCGTCGTGGCCTCGAGCGTGGTCTGAATGTAGTTCCGTGCGGCTGAGGCGACGTCGGCAGGCAATGCCGGAACGAGCGCTGTTTGCACCGCCAATGCACTATTAACTGTGCGCAGCATGACGGGGATATTGACGGTCCCATTTACTCTGAGGCCGCCTTGTCCTTGCTGACCTTGAACCGATGTATCGAAAACTTGACACAAATGAGTTTTCATCGCCGTCGCGTCGGCCGCGCTGACTTGCGGAGCGGGCGGCGCAGACGTTGATGCTGATGGTGCAGCGGACGGCCCGTCGGTGGAGCGGGCATCGTTGTGCGCTACCGCGAGCGTCACTATCGATCCCGTGGCAGCCGAGATCACGATCGCGAATAGCAGTCCGAGCGCGGCCCAGGGCCAAACCCGACGACGTGTTCTCTTCTGCGGGAATCCTGTTGGGAACGGAACTGCTGTCGGCGGCGGGGTCGCGCCAGGCCTAGGTGTAGGCGCTGGAGGTGGCGGCAGCGTCACCGATGGTGACCCTGTCCTCGACCAAGGTGATGAACTCATGCGCCGCTCCCCTGTCGTTACGTCGTGAGAATGCTTGAGTTGCCCGCTTCAGTGGTTTGAACTGTCGCGATGCTGAACTCTCGACTTGCGGTGTTCGCCGCCGCACGGCCGACTGCTTGGGCTTCACCTATCGCACGTCCCCCAATGGCCGCCCCGATCAAGGACGTCATGTAGCCACCGACGCACAGGCCTGGAAGGTCGCCGCTGGGCTGCTGAGCGGTAGCGGCGTCCGCGGCAGACAAGCCTGCCTCTGTTTCCGCCACATCCATCGTGAACTTGCCTGCTGACATAAACCGCATCTTACCGCCGGTGTCGCGGCTACACATCGCCTAACCAGCACGGATTCGCCCAGCGCCGCATGCTACGACTGCTTGCGCGGTTTGCGGACGCCTTGAGGGACGGGTGAGCTCGAACTATGACGACGATGAACCGCTATGCATAGTCGCCACCAGCTGGTCTGCTGCCGGTCCCACGATCTTGCCGCCATCGTTGGCCATCTGCTCGATATCAGGCCAAGAAGACATCCTCATGTAGTCGAAGTTTGCCCGCTGAACGGTATAAGTCGCGTTGATCGAAAGAGGTTCCAGCACAGCCGGAATGCGGTCGCCTTCCCGCAGTATCGCCGGGGCTTTTGCTACTGCGGGTAGCACCGTGGCCTCCCATGTCGATAGTTGCGTAATAGTCGGGTCGAAAACGGCTCCGTGATCGGGAAAGTGAATGATTTCGTGACCCGACCACGTCTGCAATGTTCCCTGCGCCAATGCGTGCCGCTTTAGTCGTGGCTGTCGGCTCCCTAACGAGAGTTCGTGGCCCTCGTGTGAGGCTTCCACCGTCACCGTCAGCGGTTCGGTCCGTATTCCTTCTTCACGCGCGATGACCCGGACAACCTTGCACGCCGCGAAGCACAACCCGGCGTTCAGCATTCGAATCTGCGGACAACGGGCTGCGAAATAACATGCAGCTAAACCCATGACAGCCCGTTCTCGCTCGCTGAAGTGCACTGATCCTGACCATCTCCCAAGTGCGAATTGCATGGTCCATCCTTGGAAAAACACTTCTAGTTGCTGATCGGAAAGCTCAATCACAGCCTGCACCTCGTTCTCCGCTCGCGCCTGCCGCGAGACCGCACGGTCGCTATCCCAGAGACCTTAGAGCCATGTTGTGACACGTGGTGGGATCGCTGCTCACCAGTGTTCAATGTTGGAGGAGATCGTTGATGAGTTCTTTTGAGCGCGTTGGTATCTCTGTATTTGGGAAGTACCGTTCGACGATCGCCCAGACCTCGGCGCGAGACGTGATATCGAGGTGGCCGAGCAGGAATTGCACGTCATCGCCGTCCCTGACGGCCCGAGCGGCCAGGACTTTCATCGCCAACAGATGCTGCGGTGGTGTCGCGGCGACTTGCAGGTAGGGATGGTCGAAGACGACGCTCCCCTGCCCGGGAGTTCGCGAGACGTAGCTTGCGGCCTGATTGTTCAGCCAGCTAGAGGGCCATCGCTGTTCGGCAGCGACTTCGCGGATCGCAGCGAGCATGGGTCCGTCAGGAGAAAACAGAGCGTCGATATCGCGTGTTGCGGTGCGGGTTTCGTCGTAGGCCAAGATCATCGCGGCGCCGCCGACCACGTGGACATGCCCGACAATACGGCGACGTTCCAGCTTCTGCGCCAAGGAGATGAAGGCGCGCCGCAGCTCGGTCTGATCGAATAGAGGCTCAGGCATTTTGCTCGCTCCATCGTGGGTGAGGTCGTAACGGTCCAGGTAGATCCCGCGGCGACGAAATGAGGCCGGGGTCCACAACATCGCGCGGGTGCGCGCAGACGGCAGAGGGGAAATCCACCACGGGGTGTTCAGGAAGCGCTCAGTTGTGATGCTCCACAGCGGTCCCGGCAGCCCGTAACTGCCGGCGAGGTGTTCGGCGATCGCCGCCAGTAACGCGTCATGGCGCGGGTCGCCGGTCAAAGGCGGGTCGTCGTTGATCAAAGACAGGGCGGCTGGCCCCGATTCGTCGGCGCCGCGGGTGAATTCGAAGAAGATCCGCAGCCGGGTGCGGTCGTCCGCGACGTCCCGGATTCCCTGGGCAGCGTCCGACAGGGTAAGAGCCTGGGTAGGTGCTGCCAGGTCCGTGCGCGCGCCCTGGCGGCGGCGCACTGCGCGAACATCTGCAGCGGGATATCCAGTAATGCGGTGGATGCCGCGGTTGGACAAGATGCTGCGCGCCCGCCCAGGGGTCACGCTCCAGTGCCGCGCTGCTTGGTCGACGGTCCACAGCTCCATATCGCCAACATACGCGCATCACGCACGGAAGTGAGCCAGGTTCTGCGTAGAGCGCATCTACCCCGGGTTAGTGACGACGGAGCAGCGGTTGAAGACGCAGTATTTCAATGAGCTTCATCGGCCGGCGCCGGCTTGTATCGCTCGCCATTCCTCGACCGCAGCTTCCACCGTCCCGTGTACTCGTGCGACCGCTGCGTCCACGGACGCACGCTGTTGGGGATAGGCCGGGTGCGTTTCGAACGGCTCGCCTGCTCCGGCGGTCGTGGTGTAGATCAGCGTTGTTTGCGGGTCCCGGTTCACCTGAAATTGTGCCGAGGGCGGCAGTTGATTCGTTAACTGCGGATCTTGGATGAGCACCGGGACCCGCAGGTGGTCCGACGTTGCGAATCTGCCTTGCCCGATTGTCGGGTCCAAAATAGCCGCCATTTCTGGAATGTGAAGTGCGACATGACCGGTCCAGTACTGTCCGCGGTGTTCTGGTGTGGGTGAACCGATTGTTTCCACGACCGCGCCGTTTTTCCTGACTTCGACTGAAACGGGCACGATGACGGGCTTGAAGCCACCCAGCGCCGATAACGCCTCGCCGATGAAGTAGCAGGCTGGCCAGCATTGCCGCATTCCGGCCCACGAGCGAGCAGGGTTACCGCCGCCCGCCCAGAGCACCAACGCGCCGCCCAAGGCGACTTCCTCAGCAGTGCCGACGAGGCGGGACTGCGCCCATTTCGTAAGCAGCCGGTCCCAATAGGTGCTGCCAAAAGCGTTCACTGGTCGGCGAGTCGACGACTTCTTTTTGCGCCCTTTAGATTTCGGCATCACCACCCCTTAATCAACTGACCAGAAGCGCCAAGCGCGGATCGCCGACCCAGCCATCGCCCAAGACGCCGTAGGCGCTCCACAGGCTCAGCGCCGGGGCCGCCGCGCCGCTGAACCGCACCGGGTAAGTCGAGTCAAAGCCCAACGTCAACGTCCACTGCTGCAAATCCGGGTAGAACTCCGTGCACGCTCCGAACCAGAAACTGACCATGCCGTGCGCCGCGGTGGTGCAGATCAGGCGGTCGGTCGTCACAATGACCGGGCAGGTTTGGTGAAACCGCCACTGAGCCGCGGCGCGCTGGGCCGCGGCCACCTTACGCCGATGATTCACCACCCCTTGAACAGCCAACGCGCCGAACATGACCGCTGGGCGGCCCGCGACCATCAGCGGCAGCGGTGAGTATCGGCCGTCGCCGCCACAAAAGCGGCTGTAGTCGATCTCGGCGCTCAGCAACGCCTGTTCTCCCGGTTCCAGAACCGGCCCGTACACCTGGACCGGAGTTGGCGCGCGCCCGGCCCGCAGCGCTGCCGCGCAACCGCGGCTGTAGTGCCACCACTGCTCGGCAGCGGTGCGCGGCTGCCATGCCGTCTGGGGTTGGCGCGCATGGTTGGACCCGCCAGCAGGGCTGTCGTGGGCGCGCGCCGGCGTCGACGTGGCCCGGCTCACCGGAAGGTTATGCCGCTGCGGTGGCGGCATTCCTGGCATCGGGATATCGAACATGGCCGCAGGATAGCTTTCGCATATGACACCGGCCCCGAATCAGCGGACACCCCGGTTGTCACGAATCGAATGTGTCCGTGTCTGCGGCGCGGCCGCCAGGATGGCTGTTCTACCCTTGTTGGTGGTCGTACACACAGGCCGGATGCCTGTCTGTGCGGGCCTCCCCCGGAGGCCCCGGTCGCATCTCCCGTAAAGATCAGACCGGGGCTCTCTGAGGTCAAAGGTGGCGGTCGACGTCCATGCGTTGGTGCAGGACACGCACGACATCGAGGAAGCCTTGGGTTGTCACCCGATAAAACAGCATGTGCGACCCGGCTGCCAGCTTGCGATAGCCCGGGCGGATCTCGTCGCAGGCCCGCCCGATCCGGGGGTTCGCCGCTGCGCGCTCGATAGCGCGTTGAAGTTCTCGCAGGTACTGCTCAGCCTGATCCAGGCCCCAGTGCTCGTGCGTGTAGTCCCAGATCTGTTCCAAATCTGCTTGCGCAGCGGGTGAAAGGACGTATGCGCTCACCGGCCTTGCGGCTTTTCGGCGCGTTTGCCGTCGAGGAAGGCGTCGAAGTCAAACGGTGTTGAAGTGCCGCTGCGCTCACCGGCCACTAGCGCCTCGCGCAGTGCCCGAAGCTGAATTTCACGGTCCTCGAGTAACCGCAACGCGGAGCGCACGACATCACTGGCCGACCGGTAACGTCCCGCAGCCACCTCAGCCTCAATGAAGGCGCTGTAATGCTCATCGAGACTGAAGGACGTGTTTTTACCCACCCGCCGATCATACCAATAATTGGTATTCGACTGGACGGGTTGTGCCTGATAGTCGCGGATGACCGGCATGCTGGTGGCCGCCCAGATGATCAGCGCGGCGGCGGCTTACGGCCGGAACTCTCGGAGCTGAGCCAAAATTCGGATCGCTTCGTCGCGCTCATCCTCCCGTAGCCATGCCAACATCCAGATCAACGCCTCTTCAGTTTCACGAGACGCGGCGCTGAACTCTTCGTCCATCCGGGCGCGGGCGGCTTCGGGCATGGTGTCGCGGTGCTCGAGGAACGCCTGACGCATCTTGATCAGGCGCTGAGCAAGGGCCAAGCGGTCCCCGGCGGCCGTAGCGGTATCCCTGTCCGCGGGGGCGGCCGGCGCGCCCGTCTCCTGGATGCGAGGGGCGCCGCCTTTCAGGATTGCCTCGACGCTGCCGGGCAGCCACGCAAGGCCTCGCTCTAATGCACGCTGTGTGCTGGCGTGTGGTTGGGATAACCGGTTGTTTTCCACCCCGCGAACGGTTGACTCCGACAGCCCTCCCCGCTCGGCGACCTCAGATTGGGTCAGCTTCAGCTGCTTGCGGCGAAGCCGCACCGCAACGCCGAGCCGATCTGAGGTCATAACTCGCTATCTTGCCCGACGAACCGTCAAATCCACCTGTCTTAGCCGTCAAGACCGTCAAATTTGTGGCTGATTATCTGACGGGCCCTTCCGGGCGGACCTCGACCACTGAAACAGCGCATGACATGCGGCAACAGTGCGCACGGCGTCCGCCTGCCATCTCTGCGTCGATGCGCCGACACCCCCGGTTCTGACGGTTACAACCGTCAGAACCGTCAAAAGCGTCAGAAATTCTGTTAGATTACGGGTAATTCACGGGCGATCGAGCCGCTGAAGAACCGACGACCTACAGAAAGGACGCCTCCCATGACCACCGCCCTAACCCCTTCGGTCGATAACCCCCCCGCTGGCGCCAGACCCTTCGCGTCCTTCCAGATGCGCGCCGACGTGCGTCTCTTCCAGACCACCCAGCATTTGGCCTGCCAAGAAGACCCCGAGTTGTTCTTCAACCCCCGCACCAAGCACCGCGCCATCAAGCGGTGCAACGACTGCCCTTTTCGGGGCCGCTGCGGCTACAACGCCGTGGCCACCGGCGCCACCCATGGAATCTGGGGCGGAGTGATCCTGCCCGGCGCCCAGCCCAAGGCCCTCAAACCCGTCTACGCCCGGCTGGCCGCCCAGTTTGAACAGCGCCGGCGCACCGAGCTCGGCGATATTCGAGTCGCGCCGCTACCAGAGCTCATTGACGACGAGGAAACCGACGCCGACGACGATCCCCTGGTCTTTCAGGTCGGCGCCGCCTAGATGTGCCGTCACGTGAAATCGGTTGCGCCGTGGTGTCGAACGAATCAGGAGGGGTGTGGAAAGCATGTTGACTGAGGCATTCAAAGGCGGTGACTGGCAGCCGCATACGGCCCACGCGGCTGGCCTGACGCACACATGGATAGAAGGGTGGTACGCAGGCGGGGTCGAGGCGATCGTTGCCGAGGTTCGCGGTGAGGCGTGGGACTGTCTCATGATCGAGAGCACGTCCAACGGTCCGATCACGCAGACCGCGCGCGCTAAGGTCTTCGGCCTCGGGGCAGCTGTTGTTGGACCACGCGATTCGCGTGCGATACACGCGGTCCTCGCCACCGTGGAGCAACGACTGCAGCGCGGTATCGGCCTGCCGTGCTCTGATTTCCGACCGCTGCTCGTGCTGGTCGGCGACGGCGACCACATCCAGAACAGTGTCCTCCAAAAGGCCGCGTTCCTTGGACGTGCGGCGAACGTGCACCTTGGGATTCATCACATCGCCCGGGCGCGAACCCCAAGACACTTCGACGACAACATCGGCGGTTGGTACCACGGCTCGGGTCAACGTTGCGCAGCCAATCTGGTGGACACAGCACTCCTAGACCACGGAGGTTCCCATGAGCTCAGCGGTTGCAGAGCATCCCGTCATCGCTAGCGTCGACGACAACGGCACGGAACGCATCACGGTCTTCGATGACGATACGTCGGTGATCTGCGGGGCATTTCGGCCCGCCGGCCACCTTTACTGGCGGCTGTATCTGGCCGCGACGGTCGCCAGCGCCGGCTGTCCGGCCCCCCAGATCCCACCCCCGCATGTACTGGCTGCGCGCCGCGAGGACGCGTGTCGGTGGGTTGAACTCATCGCCCACCTCTACACGCATCCTGCGGCCGTGGGCAGCTAAGCCCGAGGCCGGTGACCGGACCCTTATCCCCAACATACACAAGGACTTTCATGATGACCATCCACGAAGTGTTCACCTCGGCGATTGACGAGGCGAGCCTGCTTGACCACCTCAGCCGCGAACCGCGCCGGCCAGCCGGCCCTGCGGTGCCAGCATCGGCCGCCAACAACGTCACGCACCACCGCCACGGCGCGCGCACTGGCGCTTTCACCGGCCTGATTCCGAGCTGTCTACGACCACGAGTCCAAGCTGGCGAACACCATTCACCCACCCAGGGCCGTCCCGCACCTAAATAGGGGCGACTCCCATTCTCCCAGCCTGTGATTCACACATGTGCACAAACATCACGGATCACCCGACGCAGAAAGGACACCAAATGACCACGGCCACACAGGATTTGGTACCACAAACTCCCGCATCGCCGGCCGCCGGCGATCACCCCGAACCGCAGCACGCTGGGCCGCAGCATCGCACACCGACTCGCTGGGCTGACATGCTGGACGAACTGACCGCGTTCATCGCCGAGCATGGCCACGCCCGCATACCCGAGGACTACCGAACTGAAAACGGTCGCTTCCCGGGCCGCTGGCTTAATGAGCAGCGAAAAGCCCACCGCACCAACCTACTTGATGATGAGCGGGCAGCGCAGCTTGCCGCGTTGCTCGGCCCGCGCTGGGCTACACCCCACCAGGCCTATTGGGATGCCATGTTCGCCGCGCTGACCCAGTTCGTCGCTCAGCACGGGCATGCGCGCGTCCCGCAAAACCATGTCTCTCGAGACGGCACCCCGCTCGGAACATGGGTGGGCAACCAACGTTCCCGCCACCAACAAAACACCCTTGACCCCGCACGCGCGGCACGTCTAGAAACGTTGCCCGGCTGGGTATGGCGCGACAGCCGCGCAGACCGCTGGGAACGCGGCTTTGCCGCGCTGACCCAGTTCGTCGCCCAACATGGCCACGCCCGCGTCCCGGGCTCCCACATCACCGATGACGGTCACCGCCTCGGCGCATGGGTAACAGACCAGCGGCGAGACCAGCGCAAAAACCGCCTCGACCCCGCACGCGCGGCACGTCTAGAAACGTTGCCGGGCTGGGCCTGGAACGGGAACGCGGGCCACGAGCAGTGGCTCGAGCAGCGCTGGGAACACGGCTTCACCGCGCTCACCCAGTACGTTGCCGAACACGGCCACGCCAACGTGGCTCGACTTCACATCACCACCGACAACTTTCGCCTCGGCGACTGGGTGGATAACCAACGCGCTTCCCATCAGGACAACCGGCTCAACCCCGCTCGCGCCGCGCGGCTAGCAGCATTGCCGGGCTGGGTATGGCGAGAAAGCCGCGAGGACCTGTGGGAACGGCTCTACGCCACGTTAGGGGCGTATGTGGCCGAGCACGGTCACGCCCGCTTCCCCAACGACTACATCACCAGCGACGGGATCAAACTTGGCCAGTGGGCGCGTGACCAGCGCCGCAAGTACCGCCAAGGCCGCGTCAATGCCGAGCGTGTCGCACGGCTAGAAGCCACGCCCGGCTGGACCTGGAGCGACAGGCTCGACGAGCAGTGGGAACGCGGCTTCACCGCCCTCACCCAGTTCGTCGACGAGCACGGCCACGCCAACGTTGAGTCACGGCATACCTGCAGCGACAGCTTCCACCTCGGTGACTGGGTGTCCGCCCAACGCCGCAAGCACCACCGCGGCGAGCTCGACGACGGCCGCGCCGCACGACTGGAAGCCTTACCAGGCTGGGTATGGCGCCGGCGCGACCGCACCCCAGGCGTTTACTGCGGCTGGGACGGCAGGTTCCGCGCATTGACCCAGTTCGTCGACGAGCACGGCCACGCTCGCGTCCCGTCAGCACACATCACCGGTGACGGCATTCGCCTAGGCCAATGGGTCAACGCACAGCGCCACACCCATCGGCAAGGCGCGCTGGACGCCGACCGTGCGGCACGGCTGGAAGCCTTGCCGGGTTGGGTATGGGGCGCCAGCGGCGAGCAGCGCTGGGAACGTGGCTTCACCGCCTTGACCCAGTTCGTCGACGAGCACGGCCACGCCCGTGTCCCGCACGGCCACATCAGCGCCGACAGGTTCCGGCTGGGTCAATGGGTCAACACGCAGCGCTACACCTACCGGCAAGGCGCGCTGGACCCGCGCCGAACCGCACGCCTGCAAGCGCTGCCCGGTTGGGTCTGGAACAGCGACGCCCCCGGCCGACAGGTCAATGCGGCGTGAGCGTGCGTTCGACGGCGCGGACCCCCGCACCCGAATTCTCGCTGATTCATTGCTAATCGGGAATTCCCGATACTCCCTGCTCCAGACCTTATTGACAAATCGTCGATCCTTCGGCGTGTCACGGTTGCTGCAACCGAACCCCCTGGCAAGGTGAACTTCTATGGCTCCTCCAAGCAAAGGTGATCGCGGCGCGCACATGGTGAAAAACCATCCAGCCGTTACGCAACGTCTCATCGCCATGGCAGAAGAGGCGGGTTCGTCGTCGATGTCTCAGTACATCGCTGACGTTCTGGCTCTCTATGTCGGCCTACCTGAGCATGTTCGCGAGTTCAATCAGCTGCCGATCGCGGCGACCCGGAAGTTGGACGGCCTGCGGGGTGACTCGCGGGACAACAGGATCATGACGCGGCCGCATCGCGAGGTTTCTGAACGGCTTGCTCGACAGGCGGCCCAGTCGGGTTCGCACCGCGGCCAAGTGGCCCCCTATATCGCGGACGTCCTCGCGGTCCACGTCGGGTTGCCCGAGTATGCCCGAACCCCCACCTGCGTTGAGGAGGGCTTGCCGCTGGCCATGTGAAACCCCCTAGCCCGGCCTCCCTTTCGTCTTGGCTGACTCTTGCCGGGCAGATATGACATCTCAATAGGCGGTGCGGCTCTACCCGCTGACATGACGAAGGCCCCGCGTTAACGGGGCCTCTGTCTAGAGGGTTCAAACCGAGTTGGCAGCTCAGTTCCGGGTCCGCACCCGTTGCCCCTGAAAGGGACGTAGCTTGGACAGCTCGTCTCACGGTAGCGCATACCTTGCCGCGGTTCCAGATCCGCCGCGCGAACGGTGTGTAAACCGTGACATTTCTCGCGGCCGAGCTCCTAGTCGGCCGTTTGCTACGCGGCCCCGAACGTATCGCGGTTGTAGCGCTGTTCGCCCGCGGCGCGGTGTCGTGCGCACAACCCCGGTAGCCGAGGTGCTGCAGATCCGCCGCGGCCGCCGACTGCACGGTGGCGATCCCCCGCCGGCGAGCGTGTTCGTCAACCTCGAGCTCGCCGAGGACACCTACGCAGGCGTGCCGTGCTGGTCCGGTGGGGGCGCCTACTGGGCGCACGTCACCGTGGCCGCGGCCTACGACCTGCGCTACACCGAGATCCGGTCGCAGATGACCTCAGGGGGCATCGCCAAACGCACCCTGGTCGCGATCGCGGCCGCCTTCGCCCGCACTGCCGACGCCGACACCGGCCGCAACGCCCGGCCGACCAACGAACAGTTGCAGCGCGCGACCGGGTTTACCGAGCGCACCGTCCAGCGGGCCCGCGAATGCCTGCGCCTGCTTGGGGTGGCCACCGAGGTCCTGCGCGGCCGCCAACGCACCTACATCGAACGTATGGCGTCCTGGCGGATGGGCGATCGCCACCGCGGCTGGGCCTCGGTGTGGGCGCTGCACGACGACGCCCAGGTCAACCGGGTTATCCACACCGTGTCACCCCACCTGGAACGGTCCCCAGTAACCACCCACACCTCACCTTCAGAACGACTGGTTACTACCCACGGGCGCCACAAGGGCGCCCGGCACGGCGTCGCTACGCGCCGCCCAGCTCCAGACGCGGCAGGCTGGCGGCTGGCGGCGGACTGGCGAGCCGATTCGCACGCCCCACCGTGGGCACGCCGCTTCACCCCGACCAGCTGGGCGGCCATGCTCGCCGCGCCGGCGGCCGCCGGCTGGACCCCACGTGACCTCAACCAGCTCATCACCGACTGGCTCGGCGTCGGCCGGCGCATCCCCGACAGCCCCACACGACCGATAGGGCTGCTGGGGGCGATCCTGGCCTGGCACGGCACCGACAACCTGACCGAACGCCCGGCCGCTCTCGACGAGGCCCGCGAAGCTCAAGCCCGCGCCGCCGAAGAACGGCGCCGCGCCCACAGTGCGGCCGAGCACCGCGCACATCTGGCCGGCCGGGCCGCCGGCCAGGCCGCCCAGTCTGGTCCCGGCCACGCTGACGTGTTCGCCGCCCTGGCGGCCGCCCGACAGCGCACCGCGCAGCGTCGAACCGCTGAGGCTGCCGCCGAACAGGCACGCATCGAAGCGCTCATCGACCGCGCCCGCCGCACCGGCACTCCCACCCCGGACGCGACTCGACACGACCTGTGGCGCTAACCTGCGGTGACGCGCGCCCGTACCTCCCCATCGTCGCGGCGGTGAACACCGGCAAGACATGCGATGAGATAGTCGTCGAGATATTTGATGCGATAGCGCGCCGAGTGGTGGGCTACCAGTCGTCGCGCAGTGCCTTGAGCTCGTGCCAGGATGATTCCGGGCCCCAGTACCGGTCGATGATTGCATTACTGGCCTCGAATAAACGATCGAAGCTTTCGCGTAGCACGTCGGTGATCAGATCTTCCAGCCCGGTGTGGGTGTAATCGGCCAGTGCGGTCGGTTTGATGAAAAGGTCGCTCAGATACCCGTCGGAGTCGAAGGACGCTATCACCACGTCGCTGATCGGGTCGCGTTCGCGCATGTTGTGGGCGGCAGCGTTGAGTTCGGCCAGCAACGCTCGCGTGACGCGAAGCCCCTGGTCGACGTCGGCGATTCTTTCCTGAGGGGTGCTCACTGCTTCTTCCGATCATCGGGTCTGGCGCGGCCTTCTCGACGGTTTTTGACCGGCTCGCTGTTGGGCGGCGCCACCACTTTCAGCTTGCGCTCCTGGTAGAGCTGCTTGTTGTCCGGGCCCGATCCCTCACCGCCGCCGCGCATGGGTGGCATCATCGGGCCCATGGCGCCCATCGCCGGGGCCGGTGCTTCGGCTGCCGCCGGCGCCGAGGGTGCCGACGCCGGCGCGGCCGCCGCCGGTGCAGCGACTTCGGGGGGTGCGGCCATAGGGCTCTCCCCGCCCGCGGGCTCGGTGTCACCCCCACCCCCGCCGGCGCCCAGATCATCGGGTGGTGACAGATCGCCGGCCGAGGGAGGCTCCGGTGACTGGGGGGATTGGTCGCCGCCGTGCTGCGGTTCACCGCCGCCGGGATGCTGGCCCAAACCGCTCATCGCCGGCCCGGCCGCCTGTTCTAAGCCCTGTAGTGCCTTTTGGCCCGCGCCGGTCAGGCCGCCCAGAACCCCACCTAGGCCGCCGACGACGCCGCCCATGATTCCCGGGATGACTTCCGAAGGCAGTGAGCTTGCCGTCGCCGGTAGGGCATCGGTCAGTGGGTCCGCGGGGGCCGCCGGGTCGGGGGCGCCGGGCGGCCATGTCGGCCCCGGTGTCAGGTTCTCTCCTAGACCAGGACCTCCCTGCACCGGGTCCACCGGTGCGCTCTTGGGTGAATGCTGTGGTTGTCGTGGTCCCACCGGGCCGTCACCGGCTCCGGTCGGCGGGGTAACCGGCGCAACATCTGGGCTTGGGCCCGGCGGCGGCTTGGGTACGTCGGGCTGTCGTGGCGCCGCTTCGGAGAACGTGTACGTGGTGAACCCGGCCGTCGAGGCCGAGTAGAGCTTGCTGACCTTCACTTGCGCATTGACCACGGCCACCCGGTGGGCGCCGCCGGCGCGGGCATTGGACTGCAACGCGGCTTTGAGCTCCCGCTCGGCGTCCAGCACGTGGCGATACGGCGGGACATCAGTGACGACTTTGGAGAAGTTCTGAATGTGGGCTTTGGCCTGCTCAGCCAGGCCGTCGACATAGTGGGCATGGCCTTCATACCAGGTCTGAAGTGCCCGCATCTTGGTCGTGGCTGCATCGGCGGATTTTGCTTGCCATCCATCACCGGCCGTGCTGATCGCGGTGCCCAGTTGATCGGCAGCCTCACGCAGTTGTTTGGCTTCGCCGCGCAGGCTGGTTTCCATGGCCTGCCAGGTCTGCTTGCCCGTGCCGGCCCGGCCGGTCTCAATCAACCTGGCGATGTCACGCGGGCTGGTGGGGACTTCACCGGCGGGCAGACCGCCACCTGCCCCGCCTGACACGAGATCCGCGGGCACCACAGGCGCGGCCGGTAGGGACCGCGTAGCCGACACCGCCCGCACAGCCCCACCCGATCCCGCGCTGCCCAACGTCCCTGCGGACTGCACTTCCTGCTCGTCGTAAGCGCCGGCGCTGGCATCGAGTTTCACCCCGAACTGGCGCGCCATCGTGTTGGCCATCGTGGTGTATTTGCGAGCCAAGCTCACCTGTGCGGTGAAACGGGTGCTCGCGCCCACCGACACCATGTCCGCGGCGCTTGGCTGCACCTGACCCGAACCGGGCGTTGCGGTCCCGCCCGCCGCGTCGGCCTGACGGCCCGCCGAGCGGACAACGTCGGTGTCAACCCGTACTGAATCCGCCACCGCGCAAGCCCTATGGTTAGGTTTGCAGGGTTTGCTGGTTGTCGGCTTCGGTCTGCTGGTAGGAGGCCAGGCTGGACCGAATATGGCCAGCCACACCCTCGCAGTATTGTCCCAGCGCCTGACCGGCCTCAGCACGTGCCTGCAGCGTCTCGTTCAACGCCTGACGCACTTCCCATCCGATGTCGCCGAAGCGTTGTCCCACGCTTTGCGCTGTGCCAGGGTCGACGCTGAGGCGCTCACGCACCCGCGGACCCTCTTGATCCCACCATTGCGCGTGCTGATGCCACTCGTCGAAATCCAGCGTCGCACTATTGCCGGCCACCGCATACCTCCCATTGAACTGGCTGTTTGCTAAGCCTAACAACGACTTAGCGGGCTACGCATCGGTCGGCGCTGGCTAAAAATCGATCGTGTGCCGGTATTCGTCGACGTCGGTCAAACTGGGCCACCCCGGGGTCGTCGGCAGCGCTGTGCCGTATTCCTCGATGACACGCTGGCGCTGTTCGGCGCGGGCCCGCATCAACGCCAACCGGTGCAGACGCATAATCCGATCCGCCAGTATCTCTGCGGTCCACGACCGGGTGACCTCGGGTTCGAGCTGGACCTGCAGCCCCTCCCCTTGCCAGTCGACCGCGACCATCAAGGCGCCGTCGGCCGACCACTCCGCGACAGTGGGAATGGCACCTTCCTCTGGCAGCTGTTCGTCGGTCACCGCGACTCCCGCATCAAGGCCCCACATTTAGGTACCGCTGGTATTCGTTGTCGTCGGCTGGCCCGCCGGAGCAGGGCTGCCCGGCGCAGGCGGCGCAGCGGGAGTACCCGCCAGCCCAGGTGGGTCGATCCAGCCCGAAAAATCACCTGTCGGCAGGGCACTTTGTGGTTGTAGCTGCCCATCCAGCCAGATTTTGCCATTACCCATGTACATCACCGGGTCACGACTCTTAAATTGCGCGATTTCACCGGGCACCAAATGACTCGGGTCGGCCGGAGCGGTCACCGGTGTACCTGGAGGCGGCAGCTCCACATGAGCCTGCTTCCAGGCATCAGTGACGGTCTGCCCGTTGAGGACCCCACGCACCGCCGCGGCGTGTTGGGCCGTTGTTGCCGTCACCGGAGAACCGTCCGGCATCTGCACCACCTGGCTTGGGTCACCACCCGCACTGGCCGGGACCGCGGCCGGCGGGGCAGGCTGGGTGCTCGGCGCAGGCTGCGTCGTCCCCGCGGGCTGAGTCTGCCCGTTCTTGCTGCCGGTGTCGTCCTTACCAGCCGCCCCGTCATTGTTTTTCCCGCCATCACTGTCACCCTTGCCGTGCGGGCCGTCTTCGAAATCGTCGGACTTGCCGTGATCGTGAGCGCCGGTGTCTTTAAACCCGTCTCCACCGCCCTGACCGGCAAGCCCACTCAGGCCGCCCAGGCCGCCCAGGGCGTCCATCGGCAGTGAGCCTGCCGCCCCACCCAAGGCGCCCGGAATCGAACCCAGACCCGCCATCGCAGGACCCAACATCGACAGCGGATCACCCATGCCCGCTCCCCCCAAGCCCGCCAACGGGTCGGTCAATCCCCCACTGCCCGTAGGGGTTCCGCCCCCACCGGCGCCCCCGCCATCACCACCACCGCTGCCGCCATCACCACCGCCACCGCCGCCGTCAGTGGTGTTACCGCCCGTGTCACCGTTGCCGCCATCACCGCCGCCGCCGTTCGCCCCACCTGCGCCCTTTTTCTTCGGATGATCCCCACCCGCGGTACCGCGGTACTCATCACCCAGGGCGGCCAGCAACTCAGCCTGTTTTTTGCTATCGACCTTCGAGCTGTCCAGAACCTGTTGAATCTCGGCCAGCTGACCATCCAAGAATTGGTTGAACAACGCCATCGCGTGCGGATCATTGGCCATCTGTGGGTTCGCCGCCAGCGCGCGGCGCGCTGTCTCAATGTTGCCCACGATCCCACTAATTTTCGACCGGGCCGCATCATTGGCGGCGAAGATCTGTTTCAGCAGGTCAGATAGCTTGTCATCCGTCTGATTCACCGCCCCGCTCGCCTGCTGATAGGTGGTTCCGGCCTGATCGACGCCCTGCTGTAAACCACTGGGGCCGTTGGGAACTTGCGGCGCCGGCCCCCACGGCGGGCCTGCGTTGGGCAGCGGACCCGGCCCCCACTGCTCGGGTGGCCCATCATCGCCGCCGTCCCCGCCATCATCATCCCCGTCGAATATGCCCGTCAGGTCATCCAACAGGTCATCGAAGACGTCAAATAAGCCCATCGCGGCCGAATCCCCTCTAAGTGCAGGTCGTTGGGCAAAACGCTACCGCCGCCTGCCGGCACTATGCGACGGTCGCGCCCCACCGATTTGGATCGATTCGCCGCCCATCCCCGACCGGTCAGCAAGCGCGTGAGATATTCCATGAGATAACGCAGCAGATAGCGCACGACATAGCGGCATCCAGCTTGCGAACGTGGAATTTCCCTGTTTGAGGTGCGGACTTACACCTCGCCGGTCGCCATGCCCAGCGCCGCACCGGCAGCGTCGCGAATCTTTCCCACCGTGTCGTGGTGCAGCCCGACCTCCGGCTTCGCCCCGATCGCGCGCAGAGAGAGCGCTGGCCGAGACTCATACAAGTACCGCAGCACCTGCACCATCTTGTCGGTAGGCACACTCGGGCAGTACCCCTCTTCGTGCAGCTTGGCCGCCGCTGCCTCCCACCGGTCCATTCGCTGCGCGGCCAGCTCCAGCGCCCGGTCACGCACCTGCGAGCGCGCATCCGGCGGTGGCACCGGATCAAACCGCCACAAGATCCCCAGAATGTGCGTGGTCGCCAATAGCGCCACCGGCGGGACGCACGCCAACCCTGCTGACCCCCACCGCATCCACGACACCAGATGCCCGGTAGATAGCCACGCGTGCAAGCCATTACCGCCGACACTCACCAACGCCCCAACACCTAACACTGTCCACAGAAAAACCCGGTTCCAGAACTGCGCGCGATACGGCGCCAACGACACGATTACCAGGGTCGCGAGAATGATCACACCGTCAACAAGCAGCGGCGACAACCACGACGGCCAGCCCGGCCACGCCGTCATCGCGGCAAGACTTCGCAGCGAATTGAACGACAAGACGAAGCTGATGGTCGCGATAAACACCGTGAGCCACACGGATGCGGTGCGGCTTCGGATCACGAGGCGCAAGGTCCGCTCGGCGTCGTCGTGCGCCTCTTCGCGCCTCCGGGAGGCAGGCATAGGCGACCGCGATTCCGTATGGAGCTCACCACTGCCGGTTGGTTGCCGCGGTTCGATCGGACTGCCGACCGTGCTCGTCTCGAGGTCACGGTCGCCCGGGATCACTGCGCCATTGCGGCGGGCTTCAACGGTCGTCACCTCGGTATATCCCCCCCTCCGCGCCGTTAAGCTGGTAAATGATCAAGAAACGCTCCACAGGGAAACCTACCGGCCCCAAAGCGCTTACGCGCTGCTCGCGGCGATGCAATTTGGGGCCCTTCGCTGCGCACCCCGAACTGTGGCGCAAGACAATCCGCGAGACATCCCGTGCGAGCACAGCTGACATATCGCGTGCGATAGTGCGTGAGATAGCGGTCGTACTATCGTACGAGGTACCGCAAGAGGGGTCGCGCACGACAGGGCGCGCGGTATCATGGCACATAACGCGAGAATCAGTGCACGCGATCATGCGTGACTTATTGCAGACAACAGCACACGCATTGCGCCACGGGATAGACAACGGCAGATGGTGCGGCCCATCGCACGCGTTACCTCACGCATCCTGACACGCCGCAGCGTGTGCAGTAGCGCGCGCGTGCAGCTACGCGCTATGCTTCGCGTAGCTGCACGCGGGGGAGTTGGACGTAGCGGGCGGAGGGCCCCTTTTCGGGCCCCGCTTCTCGGCACGACCCCCCCAGGTAGGGCCCCCCTGTGAAGGAGAGAAGGTTTCCCTTGTCTAATCCATCAACCCTTGAGGCAGCCCGGCGCCTCGCTGTCAGTGACCCGGACCCGCAACTCCTCGCGACCTTGCAAGACCTCATAGTGGCGGTCGCAGCGCACAAAGGGGGAGTGGGTAAAACCGAAATCGCCAAAGAGCTGGCCTGGCTGCTCGCCGGCATCCTCATCGACTTCGACTGGGACCGCGGCGGCGCCTCCCGTGCTTGGGGATACCGCTACGAAACCCGCACCAATGCGCCGCTGCTTGATGCCATGGAAAACAGCCGAACACCCCGCCCGCTCACCGGAGGCCCTTTCCGCGCTGATCTGGTCCCATCCCACCCCGACTGGGGCAATAACCAGCCCCCGCAAGACCACGTCACGACCCAGCTTGAGAAATGGTCCGCCGAATGGCGCCGACCCCTCGTCATCGATACCCACCCTGGTGGGGGAGACGACGCCAACCCCAGCGCCTCCGGAGCCATCGCTGCCGCCAACGTCATCGTTGTACCGATCGTCCTGGAAACCCGGCCTCTGGAAGCCCTCGAAGGCATGGCCGACGAACTTCGCGCCTTCCCGCTGCTCATCATCCCCAACATGGTCGACGCAGCTCCGCGCAAGATGGTCGACTGGCTACAACGCATCAGCGAGACCTACAACGTCCCCGTAGGCCCATCAATCGGCAAATACGGCTGGCTCAGCCGCCGATCCCTACGTATGGCCGTCGCAGCGCGCACTCCCGTGCCCGCCAAGAACCGCCAATTCGTCGACGAGATCACCGACGTCGCCCGGGCGGTAATCACCTACACCCAGAAAGCCCAAGGCTGACCATGAGCGACAACCTCGGCGGTATCCATCAACTCCACGAGCGTCGCGCTCGCCGCACCCGCCAAGCCCCCCAGCCGCGCCACCCCAAGCTCGGGGCGGCCGAAGCGCTCGATCAACCACTCACCGCCCAGGACGGCCGTAGCGACACCACCACCACCACGGCGGCGACTCCGCCTGCACCAACGCCCTCACCGCCCCCAGCCGAGCCGCAAGCCACAGCGCCAGCAGAATCCCAGCCGGCGGCCGAATCACACGACCGCGCCACGGCAGAAAACGACGCCATCGAAGATGTCTCGCACGACAAGGCTGACAGTGACCCCGGCGCGATGCCAACACTGGACATCGATCCTGACGACCCCACCGCCCACATCGTTTCGCCGACTGTCCTGAGCATCCCGGCCTCGATCGTCAAACGGTTCGAACGCGCCCGCGCCCACGCCCCCAGTCACACAGCCCTCGTGCTCGATGCGCTCCGCGCACATGCCCAGGAACTTCCAACGCTCATCCTCAACCGCCGACCCGGCCCAAAACCCGGCGACCTCTTCCCCTTCCGTGAAGCCCCGGGCCGCACGTCCCAGGACACACCCCTCCCGGTACGCATCCGCCCGACCAAAGGCGAACTTGCAGTCATGAAGACCCTTACCGACTGGGCCAGCGCTCGCATCGCCAAACAGCGCCCCGGAACACGCGAAACCAACAGGTCTGAAATGGTCGCTGCTGCCTTGGACGTCTTTCTTCCGCCTCTCAAGAAGACCTCGCCCTGAGGCACACGAACCCCAAACGCCGTACGATAATGCCGTACAATAACGGTACTGGGTATTGGTACGGTTGGAAGGGCCGAGGTCATGGCTATCAGTGCAAGTGAGGCCCGGCAGCGCCTCTTTCCGCTGCTTGAACAAGTCAACACCGACCACGAGCCTGTGCGAATTACGTCCAAGGCCGGAGATGCAGTGCTCATGTCGGCCGCTGACTACGATTCGTGGCAAGAAACGGTCTACCTCCTGCGTTCCCCCGAGAATGCCCGCCGACTCATGGAGGCCGTCGCCCGAGACAACGCCACCCGGCCCACCCCCGGCAGCTACACCAAGTCGATCGACGAACTCGAGGAGATGGCCGGCGGCCAGGAGTGAGAAGCATCAACTTCGATCCCGCCGCGTGGGAGGACTTTCTATTTTGGCTGGCTTCCGACCGCAAAACAGCACGGCGCATCACCAGACTCATCGCAGAAATCCAGCGCAACCCGTTTGCTGGGATTGGAAAACCAGAACCGCTCAAGGGTGAACTATCCGGGTACTGGTCGCGGCGCATCGACGACGAACACCGGATCGTCTACCGCGCAGATGATCACGAAATCAAGATCCTCAAAGCCCGATACCACTACTGACCAGCTTGAAACTCGACTGGTCTAGGTGTCCACGCGTACCAAGATCTCGTACTCGGGCGGGCGGTGAAATCGCAAGTATGTGAGGCGATGCCGGCCGTCCACGATCGCCTGGCCTGCGATGCGCAGCGGGCTTGCCAGCCAGGCACGCGAGAGACCGACGTCGCCGCAGTGAGGCCGCGCCCAGTCGTCCCACTCAGAATCGAAGGCCAGCGGCTCATTGAAGCAGGGGCGCTGATCGGGACAGGTCGGTGGCGGCCTCCACGTCATCGAGCAGGCCTGAGCTCCACGACGTCTGAGTGAGCGCGTACAAGACGATCCGTCGATACTCAGGATCGTCGGTCAGGTAGGCGCGTTTGTGGGCCGCGGCGCTGAAATGGCGGTCGTCGCCGAGGTAGGCACGCAGCTGGCGCTCGAGCTGCTTGTACGGATGGTTCGGGCCTGCGTTCTTGCCCAGGCCCGAAGGCCAAGGCAACGAGCCCAGACGGCGGATCACGAATCGGTGGACCATCGTCGAGGTCCTCGGATCATTTCTTCTCGGGGGCTGGACGCGATGATCGTTTCGACGGTGGTCGGGGAGAGCTGCTCGGCGGTGCTGTTTGAGGGAGTTGGGCGCGATACGCGGCGCTGGTTTCACGGGCGAGTGCCAAGGCCTCAGTGAGGGTGTGCACCCGTTCGTCGGCGCTACGTTGCATTTGGGTGAGCTGTTCGGTGTGGTCGATACGAAGCCTTTCTCGTTCTGCCCGTGCGTCGTCGCGTAGTCGCTCGAGCTCTTGGTTGAGCGATGCCAAGGCTTCCCGTTCGGCTTCTATCGTTCGCTGTGCGGCCGTGGCCTCAGCACGCGCAGTGGCGAGATCGGCGCGCAGACCGGCTAACTCGGCTGCGGTCTGCTGCGTGGCCTCGCGTGCGGAGTCGACCTGGGCCTGGAGGCGTTGACGTTCTTCTTCGGCCGCGCGGCGAGTTTGGTCGAGTTCACGACGCACCGCGGCAGCGGTGTGGCGCTCACGCTCGGCCGCCTCGTCGGCGGCCTGTTGGGCGGCCTGGGCCGAGGCGGCCTCAAGTTGGGCGGCATTGGCGTCGCGGCGCGCTTGGTCAAGTTCGGCGCTGCGGTGCGCGAGTTCGTTTTGGTGTTCGGCCTGCGCTGCCGCCAACTGCTCCTGCGCGCTTGCTACCGCGCTCTGGGCCTCGGCGCGAACCTGGGCTATCTCGGCTTGCAGCTCCTCGCGCACACGCGCCGTTTCGGCGATCGCGTCCTCGGCCAGCGCATCGGCTTCTTCGCGTTCACGCTCGGCGGTCTGTTCGCGCTCGTTAGCCTGCCGGGCGGCGCGCTCAGCGGCCGCGCTGCGTCGCTCGGCCTCAGTCACCTTCGCGAGCGCGTCCCGGTGCGCATCTTCAACCTCGGCGCCCGCAGCCTCGACGTCGCCGGCCGCCCGCAGCTGGACCACCAAGTCATCGAGGTACACGCGCAGGTCCGCCACCTTCTCCGGTAATTCGTCCAACCGCTGCTCCAAGGTGGCCCGGGCCAGGGACACCCCGGAGGCCAGCCCAGCGTCCTCCTGCGTCGCGACCGAACCACGCTGCGCGCGGCGGGCCCGCCACGCGTTGGCGCGGTTATGCACCGGCCCGCCGGAGCTGTCGGGCTGTTCGCAGTATCGCGACGGACGGCCCGTGGCTGGGTCCGGCCGGCTAGTGCGTGTGCAGCCGGGGTAGTTACAGCGATCCCGCGGCGCGGAGTCGTCCGTCGGGGCAGTTTCGCTCATTCCGTCATTTTACCGCTTTCGTCGCCACAGAGCAATGACGCAACGAAACGAAACGAAAATACGAAACGAAACTACGAAACGGATCGCGCCGGACACGCGTGTGCCGGGCAGCGATGGTCAGATTGCTGCGGCGCGCGGTGCCTGCGCGCCGATGACGCGGCCCAAACCCCCCGTCACTGTGACGAAAGCTGCGGCGACGGCCCCTACGGCCACCCGGGGTGAATAGTTGGCAACGCCGGAACATATGCCGGCCGGCTCGGCGATGTCAGCAGCCGCTGCAGAGACACCAACTCATCGCCACGCTCGTGCCTCAACCCTCAAATAGCAAACGGCAAGTCCCGCTGGCGGCGGTCAGGCTCGACCCAAACCGCGAAATTTGCCACACCAGCCGTCATTCTCATGCATAACAGCTATTATGCATGAACAATGTCGGCGACCAGCCGCACTCGCCCACCCGCGCACCAAGGAATGTGAGACATGACCAGCCAGGCCACGTGGCCGCCACCAGCGTCAATCGACGATCTTCCCAGGGACGGGTGGAGCTGGAGTGATTTCAGCCGACCCGTGTTCGAGTTCGCGCAGGTGCTTTCCGACACGAACGCTGTCGCGTGGTCGGGTGATTCGTGGGCGTTCTGGGAAAAGCCCTGGGATTGGGACAATGCACATGCGTTGTGGGAGAAGCTCGGTAAGCCTCGCCGAGACGATCCCACGTGGATGCGCTTCGTCCACGCGGTCGACACCCACACCGAAGCCGAACAGTTGACCGCCCTGCAAAACACCGGTCGTCTTCCCGCGCTGTGGTGGGAGGATGACGGCGAGTGGTCCACATTCACCAAAGTGCTTGTCTCAGCGGGCCATAGCTATCTTTCTGGCTACGTGACTCCAACCCGCACCCGCACGGCGCGATGGCGTGACGTATTCCGCTGGACCTTCGACGCACCCCATGCCGACTGGGTAGCACTCGGCCGGCCCCAGCGGCGTACCCACGGGTGGGCCGAATTCCTCATCAAGTGGCGCATGCCCGGACCGGCTCGCCGTGGCGGGTGAAACACGTCCACGGACCCCGAGCCCGAGCCGTGGACGCACTGATGCCCAACGACCTAGCTGGTTCCGCGCATTCCTCACCGACCGCGCTACCCGCAAGCCATCGCCGCACACCCTGCAGGCCTACCGACAAGACTTCGACGCGATCGCCAGCGCCATCACCGGCGCCGACCCAGGACAAGACCTGTCAAGGCTCGACCCGCTTGACCTCACCAAAGATGCGCTGCGCCAAGCCTTTGCGGCCTACGCTGGCTCCCACGAAGCAGCCTCGATCCGCCGCTGCTGGTCGACATGGAACACCTTGTGCACCTACCTCTACACCACCGAACTGCTCCCCGGAAATCCTATGCAGGTGATCGGCCAACCCAAACCGGCCAAGGCCCTTCCCCGATCACTTCCCGCCGAGGCCGCTGAAGCACTCATCACCGCGATAGAGGCGCCGGCGGCCAACAAACGCGCGACCGACTGGCCCGAGCGCGACCGCGCCATCATCTTGACGGCCCTGCTGGCCGGGCTGCGCGCGGCCGAGCTCCGGGGCGCCAACATCGGCGACCTACGTCTCAGCGACGGCGGTGGGGTCCTTCGGGTACGCGGAAAAGGCGGCAAGCACCGTTCAGTTCCTATCGAACAAGCCCTCGTCGACGTCCTCAACAGCTACCTCACCACCCGGGCGGCCCGCTTCCCCGCCACCACCCGCGGGCGATCGGGCCAAAATCCGCGGCCACAGTGGCCAGCCAGCGCGGCTCTGTTCGTCGGCCGCGATGGCGCCCGAATCACCCGCGGCGCTTTGCAATACCGTGTGCTGCGCGCATTCAACCTGGCCGGGCCCGACGCCCAGCGCACCCCCGGCGCGATGGTTCACGCGCTCCGGCACACCTACGCCACCGAGCTCGCCGGCGCCAACATCAGCGTCTACACCCTCATGAAGCTGCTAGGCCATGAATCCATGGCCACCTCGCAACGCTACGTCACCGCCGCTGGCTCTGAAACCCGCTCGGCCGCCGCGCAAAACCCACTCTATGAACTACTCGCTCCCACAGTCGAGGGCGACGGCGATCGCCCAGCGGCCTCGCCCGCAGATTCGACGCAATAACCTCGCACTGGCCATCGCACAACGCACTGCCAGCTGGGAGAATTGGACCAACAGCGGCTAGGACGGCTTGTGTCAGACCCGGTCGGTAATCTAAGGCGAACCCGCAATCAGCGCTGAAATGGTGAAGGCCGAGCGAATGCAGATTCTGGTACTAATCCTGATAAACGTCACCGGCATCATGGCGCCGTTGCTGATCCTGCGCATCATGCGGGCGCCGGTCTCGGCTCTCATCGCCACCGCCGTGATGGACGCCATGGTCTGGGCCGCCATGTTCATCTTCGACCCTGTCGGCAAGTACCTCATGCCCCTGTTATCCCAGCTCCATTCATAAGCGTTGGGCAATTAAGACATTCCGGCGCCGCCTTTAACGTCCATCAAGAGCTTGCAGCGTGCACGAATCACCAAGGGACGGCGTGTAAATCGTGTACTGGCAGTGCTGGCAACGGTGTGAGCGGTGCATTCGTCGTTCGCAACGGCAGTGTGCTATGCCAACGAGCACCTGGTGCGCTCCGAGTTGCGCGCCGCATTCCGGACAGTGCGACGGGCGGTGTTCTTCCCACCCGCGCCGGGTCTGCACAAGCCGCATTTTTGCGATGGTAGCGGGGAATTGAAGTTGAAGCGCCTGCGGCGCTGCTGAATGGCTTGGGCCTTGCCCAAGCCCATGTTTGTTTGCCTTTCTGGCTTTCGATTATGCCGGCGGTCCGCTTCGCGTCAAGGCCACGGCCTGCGCTTCGCTTCGGGCACAAGGCTCGCACAGTTCCCCGGCACGCTCGCTTCGCTCGCGGCGGCCAACTGTGCGCCCGGACCTTGCACTCCGCGTCCCTATGCCGGCCCAAATCTCAATTGCCAGAAGGCAAACAGAACAGGCGGCCATGCGGACGCCTGACCCACCCAGAAAGGTTCAACCATGACCGACATCACCAGCACCGACACTGCGGGCAATGCCACTGACCAGCCGATCGGCACCTTGGAACACCTTGATCCGGCGTTGCTCGACATTGGTGACAATGTTCGCGACGATGCCGCGCTGAGCAAGGCGTTCATCGCCAACATCGCCGAAAATGGCGTCCTGGTGCCGATTACGGCTGTCCGCGACGCGGAACGGCCCGAGGTCATCCGTGTCCGCAACGGACAGCGGCGCACTCTTGCTGCCCGCGAAGCGGGATTATCCAGCGTCCCCGTCTATGTGCTGCCGTCCACTGCTGCCGATGCCACCCAGGAAACCATCGACCGCATCGTGCACCAGATCGTCACCAACGATCAAAAGCTCGACATCACCGACGCGCAACGGGCGCGCGGTATCCAGCAGATGATCGATGCGGGGATGTCGGTGACCAAGGTGGCCAAGAAGCTGTCTGTGGGCAAGGACGCTGTGAAGGCCGCCCACACGGCCTCGCGGTCGGCGACGGCCATGGATGCGCTGGCTAGTGGCCAGCTGAGCCTGGTCGAAGCGGCGGCGATCACCGAGTTTGAGGACATGCCCGGTGCCGTTGAGCGGCTGATGAGTGCGGCTGACAGCGGCTGGTTCGAGCACACGGTCGCCCAACTGCGCCAGCAACGTGCCACTGACGAGGCCCGCGCCCAAGTGGCCCCGGCCTACGCCGACAAGGGGTTCACTCTCCTTGAGCAGCGCCCGGATTCGTGGGACCCGGCTTGCATCCCGCTGCATCACCTGGTGACCGCTGACGGGGAGGAAGCCGACGACGACGCGGTGACGCACCCCGCCCATTGGGCTGTGTTGCTCGTTGAGGACACCGCATGGTGCGACGTGGAAACCGGTGAAGTGATTGACGAAGAGAGCGTGGACTGGGAGACCGAGGATCAGCCGGACGCCACACCCGCAGAGGGGATGCGCCACGCCAACACGGTCACCGAGGCGCAGGTGTTCACTCCCGATTACTACTGCCTCGACTACCGCGCCGCCGGTCTGACGCCGCAGAGCTGGTTCGCGCGGCAAGCCGGGCTGGTGGACACCGACACCGGCGAAGCAGTCGACCTGGACGACGAGGCCCGCGAAGCCGCACGCCAGCAGGCGGCGATCGAGCGGGCCGAGACCGAAAAGCGTGAGCGCCGTAAAGTGTTGGCGCTCAACAAGCTCGGTGATGCGGCCCTTGGCGTGCGGCGTGATTTCGTCAAGAAGCTGTTGGCGCGAAAGACACCTCCCAAGGGCGCCGGTCTCTTCGTGGCGGACTGCTTGGCCCGTGACAGTGCGTTGCTCACGAACAACAACGCGCTGGACACCACCGCCGAACTGCTCGGACTCGACAGCGGCCAGGCCGTGGCCAAGCTCGTGGCCGAGCTACCCGCCAACGGCGACGCACGCGCGCAGGTGATCACGCTGGGCCTGATTCTCGGTGCGCTCGAATCGCGCACCCCCAAGGATGCTTGGCGCAACAACAGCGGCTGGTGGGGCCATCACGTCGGCGGCGCTGAGTACCTGCGCTGGCTCGCCGACAACGACTATCCGCTGGCTCCCGTCGAGGAAGTCGTGACCAAGGCCAAAAGCACCGACGAGGTGTATGAGCAGTACTTGGCTGATGCGGTAAAGGAGTAGCGCGCCGCTCGGGTGGGGTCAGGGCTGCGGCTCTGGCCCCACCTTGGGCGATGGCGATCCGCCCCCGTCATGCCCTGCTGCGTGTTCGCTGCGGCGGCAGCAGCATCACGATGCCCGCCGTTGGCGGCTAAACACGTTCTGCCTTCTGGGCTTTCGATTCTGACCGGCCGGGTCGCTACTTGCAAGGCGCCGGCCTCCGCGCTGCTGCGGGCCGGTGGCTCGCGAACTTTTCCCCAAGCCGCTCGCTGGCGCTCACTGGGAAAACTTCGCGCCCGGGCCTTGCATTCCACGACCCGCGGGCCGGTCTATATCCCCAATGCCAGAAGGGCAAAAGAATGGCATCAAATAACAGGAAGCGCTATCGAAGGAATACGGTAATGAGTCACATCTGTGGTTGGCGCATGGTGAATGAAAGGCGAACGTGGATAGGCATCACTGGCGAGTATGTTGTCGCGCTACGGTTACCGCCAGATCGTCCTGGGCGAGAATCAGCCTGAATCTGTATGTAGGGTTCCGGTTGGCTCAAAGGCGAGCCGTAGTCGGCGCTGGCCGCCTCAACGAGGCTGGTAGTACACGCTTTCTCCTCACCGATGTTGAGCAGAGCTCACCGCCCAAGAGAATGGCGCATACGTGTCGGGAAGCAGCTCCAAAGAATGTCGATAAGTGGTCGAATTTCTTTCTCCCGGCTATGGCATAAGGACAATCACGGCAGTAATATTGAATTATCAATCGCAGCACCAACCATTTGCGAAGGAGGCTCGTAATGTCCCCGATCACTGTTTATACAAAACCTGCCTGCGTGCAGTGCAACGCGACTTTCCGGGCGCTGGATAAAATTATCTGCCTGCCAGGCGCTCATCGAGGCACATTCGGTCTTGGCAGTCTGGTATGACACGCCTCAGTGTTATCCGCTATGTCGTAGGTGACGGCATTTACGTTCGGCACATGACTACTTCATTTATCGCTGAACGGGCTGTGTCCGATGCCGGCGGTGCGGCTCGCTATGTGATTGCCTCAGATTCGTACTTGCTGCACCGTGAGGGGTCGGCGTATCTTGCATCGCTGCGAGCTCAGGGCCGTTCCGCTAACACTGAGCGAACCTATGCCGGCCGGGTAGCGTTGTTTCTCTCCTACTGCTCGTCGACCGGAATTGATTGGCGAGCAATCGAATTCATCGAACTCGGGCAGTTCCTGCATTGGTTGGCCGCGACACCGCCTCGGGGTAGTGCACGGTTGCGCTCGGCGCATACGGCCAACCACATCATGACCACGGTGTGTGAGTTCCTGCGGTTCGGGGCAGCCCAGGGATGGGTGTCGGTCGAACTCGTCGAACGACTGGCCACGCCGCGGCATATCCGGTACTTGCCTGGCTACGACCAGGGCGAAAACGCGCAGTTTTCCGTAGTGCAGGTCAAGACATTGCGGTTGCCGGCCACGCTTCCAGAGACCCGCAGCCTGATGCTCGAGCAGGTCGAGCAGCTGATCGAGGCCACGACCAATGCACGTGACCGATTGCTGGTGGCGCTATTAGCGGTGAGCGGTATGCGCATCGGTGAGGCGTTGGGACTGCGCCGCGAGGACTTGCACTTGTTGACGTCCTCGACGGGTCTGGGCTGTTCGATCGGCGGGCCGCACGTTCATGTTCGGCGACGGATGAATGAGAACGGTGCGATCGCCAAAGCGCGTTGTCCGCGCTCAATTCCGATACCGGCCGAGCTGGTCGGGTTGTATGCCGACTACCAGCATGAGCGCGACGACGTCGCGGCTGCAGCGGATTCCGACATGGTGTTTGTCAACATCTACCGGCCGCCGCTAGGTGCCGGGATGCGCTACGGCAACGCCTACGCCCTGTTCGGGCGGCTCTCAAGCCGTGTGGGATTCACCGCGCACCCGCACATGCTGCGCCACACCGCCGCCACGGAGTGGATGCAAAACGGTGCAGCGCGAGACACCGTGCAGCGCCTGCTGGGGCACGTCTCGGCGATGTCGATGGAGCGCTACCTGCACCCAACCGACGCCACCAAACGGCGGGCGGTCGAGCTGGTTGCAGCGAAGTGGGCGATCCGATGATCGCATCGACAGCACAGCAGGTTTCCGTCGAATCTCCTGACCAGCCGTCGCCCGCGGTTGACTGGATGACCTGGTTACGCCGTAACACTGACGTCAGGTGGCGCCCCCGGGAGTGGGATCACTCGATGTGGTTGTTCATCGGCGATCTGAGCCATCCGCAGACCGTTACCAGGCCGTGCAGTGCTTGCGGGATCGCCCTTCGCAGTTCGGGTATGTGCCGGCAGTGCCGGCTGGCGCATATGGCGTCAGGGTTGCCGCTGGAAGCCTTTTCGGCCACCTACGTGCCCCCGGCGCGCAAGCACCGGCCCGGTGAGCGCCGGCCCGGCACGTGCCTGGTATGCCGCGACGGTGTCCGCTGCGCACGGATGCCGCTTGCCAAGGGGCTCTGTGAAGACCACCAGGTTCGCTGGCACGTCTACAAACGCAGCAGGCGCTCGCCCAGCCTCAGGCACTGGGCCACCACGGTCGCCATGCCCCACGATGCGCTGCCGGAGTGTCTGGTCGTGGGCTGCGAGCTGGAATCGTCCTGCACTACAGGGATTTGCACCTTGCACCGTAACCGGTATCGAAGCAGCGGCAGCCGGTCCTCCATCAAGCAGTGGGCCAGCACCCAAACGCCACATCTTGCCGCCAACATGTTCTCCCTCGTCCCCCTTGCTGATCAGATGCGGTGGGAACTTCTCTACGCCCTGCAGCAGCGCGACGCTCGCAATGGACGAATCGACCCGAACGCGATGCGCACTGTGGTTGTCACGCTGGGTCAGACACCAAGCCTGGCAACGATATTCGGAACCACGAAGTTTGAACGGCTGCAGACCCGGCAGGTCCGAAACGCCAACGCCGGTGCTCACCTGTTCGAGTTCGGCCGCACCTTGCACGATGCCTACGAGCAAGTGAGCGGACGAGCTCACACCGATCGGCAGGTTTGGGATCTGGTCACCCTCGGCCTGACCTACGATCCCGCCAGGCATGGCGGCAGCCGCCGACGCAAGGGCGCACTGGACTTCACCCCAATCACCGTGAGCTGGCTCAACGACGTGACCCGTCGATGGGCCCAAGCCGAGATCGGCCGCATCCCCACCTACGTCATCGTCGAAACCATTCGAGCCGCCGCGGCCGCCTCCGCCGGCCTGGCCACGCGACCCGGTGGGGGCGAGGACCTGACCGCGCTGCAGGTGACAGACATGGACGCCGTCGTCGAATCATTTCGCACCTTACGACGCCTCGACGGCGCACCACTGACCGTCCAGACCCGACGGATCCTGTTCAGCCGATTCAGCGACCTACTCGACTACGGCCGCGCCATCGGCCCGCTGCGCGATCTGCCCAGCGGGTTCATCCGCCAACGCCACCACTCCATCACCGATACCGAATCACCGAACGAAGAGCGCGCGCGACAGGGATTACCCGAGCACGTCATCAGGCTGCTCGACGACAACCTCGATGCGCTGGCCCGCGGCAGACTCCACAGCAGCCTGACCGACGAGCAGGTCAGCCGGATGTTCCGCTGCGTCTACGTCCTGCTGCGAGACACCGGCCGCCGGCCCGGAGAAGTCTGCCAACTGCGTGCCGATTGCCTCGTCGAGGGATCCGAGCCCGAACTGCTCTGGGACAACACCAAAGGCAAGAGGATGGGCCGCCGGCTGCCGATCACCCAACAGACCGCCGCGGAAATCCGCGCCTGGCAACAGATCCGTTCCGGCGCCTATATCGCCCTACCAAGCGCCGACTACCTGTTTCCCGCACGCACATCCCACGCGCCGATTCCACACTTACGCACCCAAACCGTCGGTGACGCGCTGCGCAGCTGGGTCAGCTGGATCAACGACAACATCGCCGACCCCACCGGTCAGACACGTCCACTCGAAGGCATATCGGTTTACCCGTACCTGTTTCGGCACAGCTACGCCCAACGTCACGCCGACGCCGGCGTCCCCGTTGACGTTCTACGGGATCTGATGGACCACAAACACATTGCGACCACGATGGGCTACTACGACATCTCCCTGCGCCGCAAACGCGAAGCGGTCGCCACCATCGCGTCCCTGACCGTTGATCGACTCGGCGGCAACAAGCCATCCTCACGACGAGGCTACGAACTGCGGTCAGTGGCAGTGCCCTACGGCAATTGCATCGAGCCGTCCAACGTCAAAGCTGGAGGCCAGGCTTGCCCGATCCGATTCCAATGCTCCGGTTGCGGCTTCTACCGGCCCGACCCGTCCTACATCCCAGCGATCGAGGACCACACCCGAGCACTGAAGGCCAATCGGGAAACCGCACGAGCCATCGAAGCCGCTGACTTCGTCGTCGACAACCTCACCGCCGAAATCGACCAATTCGAGACCGTGATCACCGCCATGCGCGCCCAGCTGGATTCCCTTGACCCCGAACAGCGTCAACGGGTCGATGACGCTTCAGCGACCCTGCGCAAAGCCCGGGCAGCACGAACCAGCCCATCCATCCCCCTAACCGTCGTCGACAGGAGCACCCGATGACCGCACCCCGCACACCCGCCGGCGTCCTCAAAGAAGCCCGCCAACGGGACTCTCACCAAAAACGAGCCCGCGTCTTCGCCGCCGTCGACGAAATCAAACAAACCGAAACGCCCATCACGTTCGCCCTAATCGCACGAGCAGCAAAAGTATCAACCTGGCTGGTCTACGCCGACGGCGTCCGCGAATACATCCAAGCCGGCCGCGACTACCAAGCCGCACAACCGCACAGGCAACAACTGGCCGGCACCCGCGCCAGCGAGGCCAGCCTGCGAACCGACCTCGAACTCATCCGCCAAGACAACCGTGCCCTACGCGGCGAGATCACCCGACTCACCCAAGCCCTACGCGAACAACTCGGCCACCAACTCGACGACCAAAACACCACCCACCTACGCCTGCGAATCGAGGAACTACTACAGGCCAACCAGGAACTTCACAACGCGAACGCCGAACTGGCCGAAAACAACTTCAAGCTGCGCGACCAACTCACCGAGGCACAAGACGACCTCATCGCCGTCAGATCCAGCCTGCGACAAATGATCCGCGACACCACCGACCAAATGGAAACAACATGAACATCCCGCAGACACAAACCCGGCAATCGCACGGGCCAGGCCTGCAAACGAGTCCTCTGGCAGGCGAAGGCCACGACGGATCAGCCCCGTTACTGTCCGTCGTCCCACAACTGGTCGGTGAGGTCGTGAAAGGTCGCCAGGACCACTTCATCGTCGTGGCGCGCCATTGCGGACTTGCTCATGCTCGCCTGCACGATGAACCCGTCGCGATGAACCAGCTCGACAAGTTCATTTGCATACGCGCGCATCACCGTGACTACCGGCTGAATGTTGGGCAGGTTGTAGAAAATGCTGTGGAATTCCAGACCCACAAGCGCGTCTTGCGTGTGACCGAGCATGGTCGCGAACGCCGAGTTGACGAACACGATCATGCCGTCCGGCCCGATGGCAAGCACTGGGATCGGTATCCGCTCAAGTACCACCAGGGCGGGCAGCTCGCGGAGCGTGTCAGCAGGCGATTGGTCAGCCTGCCTGGGACGCCTTCGCTCCACACGCACATCGTTGCTGGGGTCGGCCGATGAGCGACCATCGCTACCCATTCGATTCCCTCCGACCACGAGCACCCCGAGCACCCTTGCCCCTTCGGGCGCGTCGGCAACAGATACGAGGGGCCTACCAGTCAGTAAAGAACATCAGCCATCCAGCGCGAGGGCTTTGTCACAAATTTCTGTCCTCGCGGTCCGTCCGCGCAGCGGCCCACTCACGGCCACATGCCATAGGTGCCTCAACTTCTTCATCCATGCCGCACCACACAAACACAATGATCACAGGGTTTCTTGCCTCCCTATGGCCCGTCAGGGATCAGATAAATAAAGAGGGAATCAGTTACCAGAAAGTCGACGTGACCGAGCACCCAGAGGCCCGCGAATACGTCATGAGTCTGGGCTATCTGGGCGCACCCGTCGTCTATGTCTCGCCCACGGTGCATTGGTCGGGGTTCCGCCCGGATCGCTTGGCCGGCCTGGCCGCCGCCTAACAGCTGCACCCCTGACCGAAAGGACTCACACCCATGCACACCGACACCGCGCTTGAGCAAGCCGTCGCCGAGTTCACCGAGCTCGACGCCATCGAGCGAATCGCTGAAACGCGAAGCCATCTGCTTTCCCACATCTCTACGGCAGTCAAGGCCCTGCAAGACGCGAGTGGCGCCTTGGCGCAGCTGCGCAGCAACAGCGTCTACGACGTCGAGTTTGTGGAGGGTCGCGATGGCCGCGATGTTGCCACCTTCCTCGACGAGAGCATTCGCCACACCCGTGCGGCCTACGCGGTGGTGCACACCGTTATCGATCAGGAGACACCGTGATGGCGAGCGCACACCAACTCCACAGTCCCGGAGCCGCTTTGGACCACGTGCGGGACGCCCTGCAAGCAGCGGGGCACGCCATCCGCCCGCGTGGTTCGGAGGCCTTCATGGCCAGCTGCCCCCTGCACACCGACCACTGCCCCTCGCTGTCGGTTGGGTGGCGAGAAAACACCCGCGCCGGCACTGGCGGTGCGGTCCTGCTGCACTGCTTTAGCTGCCAAGCCCCCGCGGCCGCCATCGCGGCCGCACTGGGTCTGCGCCTGGCCGATCTGTTCGACAACCCCAGCCCCGCAACCGGGCAACGCTGGCCTCGCGTCACGCAGCCCAGGGCCAGGCGAACTCCTGGGCCAGGGCCGTTACCCGCACGCATCACCGCGGGGCGCGAAGACACCAACCACCACTGGCGCCGGGCCCGGGTCTACACCTACCTGACCCCCACGGGAACCCCGGTGCAGCAGGTCGTCCGCGAAGAATGCGCATGCACTGGTCGACCCCACAAACAGTTCCGGCAGCGCTACCGCGACGGAGGCCAGTGGGTGTACCGCAAGCCGTACGGATTCACCCCGGTGTTATACCGGCCCGCCGCAATTGCGGCCGCAGCCACACGCGGCGCATGGATATGGGTCACCGAAGGTGAAAAAGACGCCGACACCCTGACTGCACTCGGCCGGCTGGCCACCACCAACGCCCAAGGAGCCGCCAACTTCCCCGCCGAACTCGTCGACGACTTCGCCGGACTCAAGGTCGCCATCGTCGCCGACCGAGACCTCGCCGGTTATCAGCGGGCGATCAACCTCTATGCACGCCTACGCAGCATCACTGCCCAAGTCGTGGTGCTCTTACCCGCCCTCGACGTCGACAAAGCCGACGTCACCGATCACGTCAACGCCGGCCTGTGGAACCGCGCCGAGCTTTTCGGAGGCCTTTCCGTCATCACGCCCGCCGAACTGCACACCTTGGCCGCGGCCGCCAAAGCCCGGGTGGCCGCCGAGCGTTTCGACGTCGCCCTGCAGGAAGCCCGCGCGCACCAGGACCGTCGCGGCCTGGTACCCGGCAGCGCACGCAACGCCGCACGATGGCTCGCCGAAGCCGCCGAACAACTGCGCACAGTGCAACACACCCACCAAGACCTGCACCACGACATCGGCGAGCAGCCCTCACCCAGGCAGCGCGCCGAGGCGGCCGCCATTGATGCCCTCCTCGAGCAGCTCACCACTGACTACCGGAACAACACACGCAGGCCAGCGATACACGCTGGCCATGATCGGTTGAAGGAGTCTGCATGACAACGCGTTTCGAGATCGCCATCACCAACCGCGCGGCCGCAGCCATCGCCGCAGCGCCGGGCCGGCCCGGGCCCGCCGCCAACACCGCCCGCGCCTGGATCGACAGCATGACCGCCCGCGCCCAACTACGCTCCGAGCGTCGCCTGCGCCACACTCGCGCCGCCTAACCCCCGGAAAGGTGACCCCACTCATGCACGCCATCACCCGCCGATTCGCCGCCGCCGCAGGGGTGCTCACCGCAGCAACTCTGGCTCTAGCCGGTCCACCCTCGGCACACGCCGCGCTAGCCGTGGTCAGCCCCGGCGAAGAGGTCGACTACATCAACCCCACCGGAGGCAACCAGTTCTGCACCATCGGCTACGTCTACACCGGCGCGGACCTGCACACCTACGCCATCACCGCCGCCCACTGCCGCTCTGACCCCGCGTCAGGCTATGCGCGCGACAAGCGAAGCGGACTCACCGGCAAGTTCGTGCGCACCATTTTCGAGTCGCCGCGCAGCGGCGGCGCCGACTACGCGCTGATCGACTTCAACACCAACTCCATGGCATCGGCCTTCATCGACGCCAACCACACGCTCTTTACCGACGACCATCCCGAACCCCAAGTCGGCGAAACTGTCTGCCGCATCGGAGTTTCCAGCGGACAGCACTGCGGACAAATCGCGGCCGCCCAAGGCCGAGACCAATACCTGACCACAGGGATGCCGCCCAGCATCCCCGGTGACTCCGGAGGCCCGGTGTGGACGCCAACCTCACAGGGTTACGCGCAAATCATCGGGATTTGGCTAGGTGAAAAAACCACCGCCGCCGGCCAACAGTACGGCCGCTTCGCCTCACTATCCAGTGGCCTTCGCGCACTTAGCGCGCCCGAACGACCCGGTCAAAACGCCAGCAATCCCGAGTAATCAGCTCGCGGATACGACACGTCGAAGCTCAACTCCGGTACCGGCCACTGCCCGGTCACCAACCAGGTCATCGCCGGCACCGCAACACCCTGCGGCCCCTTCATGAGGTCACGCGCGAAGGCCTCTTCAAACATCACACCAGCGTACAGCCGCTGGGACTGGCCACCTGCCGGTGGCCACCAAATCCGTAGCCCCTCACCCTTTTAAGCCGTCAGCGGGGCGCTCATGGTAAGCGGGTGGGGACCCCGACCGGTCCACCCACGCCCACACCGGGCCTCGCCGTGCCGAGTGACTGTTTTGGGTCCTAATGCCAGCTCGCCGAAGGGCGCTTCGCGCCGGCGAGCGCGGACCCAAAACCCGGCGAACACCCGCCGCGGGACTCGTCGGGGTGGACCGCCCACCCTCACCCGCTTACCCGCACCCCAGCGCTGACCAGCGCACCACATCACCATCCGAAACGGAGAACACACCAATGACGAAATCCGCCACACCCATTTACGTCACGCCGGCCGGCGTCATTACTCACAGCATCGTGTCCATCAAAGGCCAGCTCGAACCCGACATCACCGTGCACCACGCCCGCACCCCGTCCGCCCGTATCGGCATCACGGTCGGCGGCATGCACATGAGCCTGCAGAACTGCCAGACAGCCCAGGGCCTGCTCGAGGCCTTCGTCGCTGCGCGCACTCAGATGATCCATGTCCCCGCGGAAATCCCCACCGCTGGAGCCGTGGCCGAGGAGCCCGCCGGCCGCGCAGTGCTCGGCGTCGAGTGGACGAGGGCACCGGCTTACGCTGTCGTGGCACAGTCGGCGCTCAACAAGCTCAAGACCGCGAAACTGCACTGGGTCGAGCTCTACACCGGCCCGATCACCTGGCAATTGCGTGACCGCGCCGCGATCCTGTCGATGATCGACGCGTTTCGACAGGTCCACCGAGTGGCGATCGCGGTCTTCGCAGACGGTGAGCGCTACAAAGCCGATCCCACCGACGCCGACTATCGAGCGGCCTGAACACATTCCGGGCCCGGCCGCCTCTCCCATCGGGGGGTGGCCGGGCCCCCCTTTTCTTCCGGTCCGCTGAGGTGCCGGCGCGCCCCGCGCGACCGGACTGGCCACCTGCCGGTGGCCACCAAATCCGTAGCCCCTCACCTTATTTGCCGTCAGCAGGGGTCGCAGTCTAATCGGCCGGGGGCCCCGACCGGTCAACCCACGCCCACACCGAACTACGCAGGCCCAGTGACCTTTTCGGCCCTATGCCAGCTCGCCCCATGGCGCTTCGCGCCAGGCGAGCGCGGGCCGAAAACCCTGCTGCGTTCGGCGCGGGACTCTTCGGGGTTGACCGCCCACCCTCACCCGATTAGCCCACTCCCCCAGCGCTGACCAGCGCACCACATCACCGCACAGAACGGACAAACATCATGTGCTACAACCGCATCGCGATCCTGGCTGATCTGCGTAACCAACTCGTCAACGGGACCTGCAACCCCAGCCGAGGCCTCGCCGAGCTCGCCGCCCCACTCCTGGTCGACGACAGCTATAAGACCCTGCTCTACAAGATCGCCGAGCGCCGGCCGCTACGGGCCGCACTGCTGTGGGGCCGTATCGGCGATCACCTCAGCGGACAGGCCCGAATCGAAGCCCTCACCCTGGCCGCTGCGTTCGCCCTCAAAGGTGGCAATCCCGGCATCGCGGCCACGATCATCACCCGCGTCGACGTCGCGGTCCGCCGCGAGCACACCGAGACGCCGGCAATGATCGAGATTCTCAAACTCGACCACCGCATCCAAGCGCACCTGACCCACGTCGTCGCCTGAAACCACCTACCTCACACAAGGCATCCACCATGAGTAATCACATCGAATGGGGCCACGCCGCGGACAGCCTCTACACCCTGCACCCGCGCGAGCGGGCAATCGAGAAATTCCACCCCGAGGACGAAGATGCAGTCAGCGGGCCCTTCGTCCTGGGACTGTGGAACGGAAACGGCGACGGTCTCGCCCTGCAAGGAAGTCGCCGCGAAATCCTCGACTACCTCGGCCACGTCATCGCGCACGTGCGCCGCGAAACCCATCCCCGCCTTGAGCTCGACCAGGCCCTCAAACGACTGCACACGCTGCGAGAAGAACGCAGCGCGGTCCTCGATCACGCTAACTACAGCACCTGCGACGTCGCTCGACTCGACGAAGCGGAAGTCGACCTGCTCAACGACGTCGCCGAGGCCGCCGCTGAAGTCAACGCCGAGCTGCACCCGTACTAACCCAAGGACCTCTCCGGGCCCGGCCGCCTCTCCCACCACGAGGGGTTGGCCGGGCCCCCCCTTTTTCTTCCAGCTCACACGGTGCCGGCGCGCCCCGCGCGACCGGACTGGCCACCTGCCGGTGGCCACCAAATCCGTAGCCCCTCACCCTTTTTAAGCCGTCAGCGGGGCGCTCATGGTAAGCGGGTGGGGACCCCGACCGGTCCACCCACGCCCACACCGGGCCTCGCCGTGCCGAGTGACTGTTTTGGGTCCTAATGCCAGCTCGCCGAAGGGCGCTTCGCGCCGGCGAGCGCGGACCCAAAACCCGGCGAACACCCGCCGCGGGACTCGTCGGGGTGGACCGCCCACCCTCACCCGCTTACCCGCACCCCAGCGCTGACCAGCGCACCACATCACCATCCGAAACGGAGAACACACCAATGACCACTATCAGCACCCCAGACCCATGGGCCATCACCGGCCCAGACGAAGCCCAAGCACTGTCCTCCCCCGAGACGTCAGCACACGACCCACACAGGCACGAGCGGCACCGTGAAGACGACCGAATGGCCGACGTCGACGAGCTTGCTGTCCTGCAAGTCGCCAACGACGGGTTACGCCTGCCGCTGCGCGGCAAAGACCGTGACGAAGCCGTGCGACGCATGTATGGCCGAATCGACCCAGAGCTCATCGCCTGGCGCCTTCACACAACCTCGCGGACCGTGGCACGCGTCGCCTCGCGACTCGGGTTGACCCAAGGCAACGCCAGCCGAAACGTGCACCGACAACTCGTCACAGCGTGACAACGCCCTCACCACGAACTCGGGGCCCGGCCTGTTTCCGCATCACTCAGAAGCCGGCCGGGCTCTTTTCATCCCAACAACCCCACCCCTCAACCCGAAAAGACCAGGAGCACAACACCAATGACTATCGAAATCACCCACACCGCCGCTGAAGGAACCCTCGTACACGGCACCGCCCGCGGAGACGGCACCAACACCATCCTCAAAGCCGCCGGATTCCGTTGGTTTCGCACACTCGGTGTATGGGGTATCGCCGGCAGCCGCGATCGTCAACCCAACCGATACAAAATCGAGCGTGCCGCCGAATCGCTGCGCGCCGCCGGCCACACGGTAACTGTCGACGTCGACGACACTCATCGCCCCACAGCCGAGGCCGAAGCCGACCGCGCTCACCGCCAGGCGCAGCGCGCCGACGCCCTGGCCGCCAAAGCCGACCGCAAAGCCGCCGCCGCCTCGGCCGCCTGGGAATCCGAGCAGCGCGCCGTAGAGGCCCTGCCTCCCGGTGGAGAGCCGATCAAGATCGGCCATCACAGCGAGAGCCGCCACCGTAACGCGATCACCCGCGCCCACGACGCAACCCGCCGCGCGATTGACGCGACCGATCTCGCCCACCAGGCACAGGGCCGCGCACAGGCCGCCGCGACCACCACCGCTCACCGCTACAACCCGGTGACGGTGAAGAACCGCATCGAGAAGTTGGAAGCCGAGCAACGTGGCGATCAACGCATTCTCGATGGTTACCGTCGCGTCGTCGCGCGCACGGCCACCTACGAATACGTCGACGAGTTCGCCCCCGCCTCCGGGTCCTACCGTGAACAGGTGATCGCGCGCATGGCCCAACGTGGCGATCAAATCGCCTACTGGAAAGCGGTTTACGCGGATCTGCAAGCATCCGGCGCCGCCAACCCGCACAGCCGCGACAGCATCACCAAAGGTGACCTCATCAAGTATCGCGGCCACTGGTACCCCGTGGTTCGGGTCAACTCCAAAACCGTGTCGGTCCGCCGGCACGAGCTGGCCTCGTGGACCGACAGGATCGGCTACCACGAGATCTCCGGCCATCGCCCCGCCGGCGATACCACCATGACTGACGGATAACGGCATTCAGATCATTCCCGGGGCCCGGCCACTTCTCCCATCGTGAGGGGTTGGCCGGGCCCCCCTTTTTCTTCCGGTCCGCTGAGGTGCCGGCGCGCCCCGCGCGACCGGACTGGCCACCTGGCGGTGGCCACCAAATCCGTAGCCCCTCACCTTGTTTGCCGTCAGCTGGGGTCGCAGTCTAATCGGCCGGGGGCCCCGACCGGTCAACCCACGCCCACACCGAACTACGCAGGCCGAGTGACCTTTTCGGCCCTATGCCAGCTCGCCCCATGGCGCTTCGCGCCAGGCGAGCGCGGGCCGAAAACCCTGCTGCGTTCGGCGCGGGACTCTTCGGGGTTGACCGCCCACCCTCACCCGATTAGCCCACTCCCCCAGCGCTGACCGGCGCACCACTCACCGCACAGAACGGACAAACATCATGGATCACGAATTCGAGCTCGCCTTCAACCTCGTCGACGAGGCCGCAGGACGCATCCAGGACCAGCAGTACGGCATCACCCGAATTCTCTTTCACAACCACGGCGACATCGGGCTCACCACCGTGCATGACTACACCCGCGAAAGTGGGCACCGCCTGGTCCTGTTCGCCACCGATGCCCACGGTCAGATGGCCGCCGTCGAGGCGACCGCACCTGACCTCAACACCGAGCCGCACACCCGAATCCTCAAGGTCCGCGCCAGTGAACTCACCTTTCACGCCGTCCCCGGCCACGACTGGTCCTACCGCGCCGCCCACGCCGGCCACACCTGCACTCTGACCGCCGGAATCGGCGACCAGCCGATGTGGACCGTCACCGTCGACAACCAACCCTCCGTCGTCCACGAGGACCTCGACACCGCCCTCGACCACATTGCCGCCGCCGCCCTGCTGGCGGCCTAACCCCACTTTCGCGGCCGGGCCAGCGTCACACGTGAACGTCGGCCCGGCCGCGTACCATCCCGACCAGAAAGGACTGATCGACATGACCGACATCGACTACTGCCAAGGCTGGTACTTCATTGACCCCGCCGACGGCAAGCGCCGCAAGATGCGGTTCCGACAAACTGTCGACGGAATCGGACAACTTGTCGCCGTCGTGGCCAAGGCCTACGACCGCGAGAACGGGGACGAAATCGCGATCACCCGCCCTGAGGTCCAAATAAGCGAAGTGGAAGCCGCGATAAACGGATTTGAAAATTGGGCCAGTCACTATGTGAGTCCAATAAAACGGAGCGTCGACCTGGCGCTGATCCGCGACCGCATCCGCGCGGCAGGCCTGACCTAACCCAAGGACCTCTCCGGGCCCGGCCGCCTCTCCCACCACGAGGGGGTGGCCGGGCCCCCCTTTTCTTCCGGTCCGCTGAGGTGCCGGCGCGCCCCGCGCGACCGGACTGGCCACCTGCCGGTGGCCACCAAATCCGTAGCCCCTCACCCTTTTAAGCCGTCAGCGGGGCGCTCATGGTAAGCGGGTGGGGACCCCGACCGGTCCACCCACGCCCACACCGGGCCTCGCCGTGCCGAGTGACTGTTTTGGGTCCTAATGCCAGCTCGCCGAAGGGCGCTTCGCGCCGGCGAGCGCGGACCCAAAACCCGGCGAACACCCGCCGCGGGACTCGTCGGGGTGGACCGCCCACCCTCACCCGCTTACCCGCACCCCAGCGCTGACCAGCGCACCACATCACCATCCGAAACGGAGAACACACCAATGAGCGCATACGTCGTCGAAGCCGAACACATCAACGTCCTGCTGTGGGCCGGCCACCAAGGATTCCACCGGCCGCTGGGCAACCTGACCTGGGTCTTCGACAACCCGATCCGCGTCAACCAGCTCACCGACGACAACCTCGACCAGGTTGGCCAGATGCTCGTCGACGCCAACACCGCCTCGGTCAACTATTGCTACTTCAACAACCCCATCCACGAGCCCTACGAGTACCGCTACACCCGGCCCCTGCACACCAGCTGGTCGGTCATCGAAGTACTCAAGGCGTTGCAGTGCTTCGAATATCAGGCCTGCGAACCCAAGGACTGGCAGCACACCGAGGCCTACGCATTCTGCCGCGAGCTGCAGAACATGTTGGTCCAGGCGCTCTCTGGCTACGACCGCGCCCCGTGGGGCATTACCCGCATCAGCCTGCCCGCCGCCCATCGGCGGAGCGCCTAAACCCGCAGTCGCCCACCCTGAAAGGAGATACGCGATGATCATCGAGGGCACCATCACGCGCGGTGTCGAAAACCGCACCGTTGAGATCCCGTTCTACATCGACACCCTCACCGGCACGTACAGCCAGTGGGGGCACGACACCATGACTCTCGGTGAGAACGTCGATCTACTTGAGGCGTTGCGCGACGCCGCCTGCGACATCGACTGACACGTATCACCATTCCCGGGGCCCGGCCACTTCTCCCATCGTGAGGGGTTGGCCGGGCCCCCCTTTTTCTTCCGGTCCGCTGAGGTGCCGGCGCGCCCCGCGCGCCCGGACTGGCCACCTGCCGGTGGCCACCAAATCCGTAGCCCCTCACCTTGTTTGCCGTCAGCTGGGGTCGCAGTCTAATCGGCCGGGGGCCCGACCGGTCAACCCACGCCCACACCGAACTACGCAGGCCGAGTGACCTTTTCGGCCCTATGCCAGCTCGCCCGATGGCGCTATCGCGCCAGGCGAGCGCGGGCCGAAAACCCTGCTGCGTTCGGCGCGGGACTCTTCGGGGTTGACCGCCCACCCTCACCCGATTAGCCCACTCCCCCAGCGCTGACCGGCGCACCACTCACCGCACAGAACGGAGAACAACACTATGCCCACCACCGCCTTGCGCACCGAAGCCGACATCGTTGCCGCCGCAGCAGCATTCCTGGGCTTCGCACCCACCAACAGCGTCGTCGCCTACATGCTGCACCGTGACACCCACACCAGCGACCTGGTGGTCCGCAGCGCAATTCGCTTCGATGTCACGATCAGCGCCGAACAAGCCACCAACTTCCCGGCCACATGCAACCTGCGGCCCGAAACTAACCACGCCGCCGTGCTCCTGGCCGTGTGCGACGAAAGCTACGAATGGCATGCCGTCACCGTCCTCGACGCCCTGAGCGACGCGCTGCGCGCCGCCGGGATTCCAGTGCTGCGCCGCCTGATGACTCGTGATGTCACCACCGAAGGCCAGTGGTACGACCCCGACACCGGCGCAACCGGGCCCACCTACCCCTACACCGACTCTCTGGTCACCGCGCACCGGGTGCTCGGCGGTGAACGAGTCAGCCCGGCGCGCAGCGACATCCAAGCCGAATTCGCGCCCCTGCCGCCAGCCCCGCCGATCGCCCTCGGCGACCACGGCGAGCTTGTCATCGGTGCCGCAGCAGAGATCGCCGCCGCACTCGAGGGACACCAGATCAGTCGCACGCTACCGACCCGCGCCGGCATCGCCATCACCGCCGACGTCGCCGTGCGTGACGCCATGATCGCCGCCGCCCAACACACCGAGGCCGGCGCGCAACTGTGGACTCACATCGGCCGGCGCCTGCGCGGCCAGCCCCGCGCCGAAGCGCTCACGATCGCCGCCGCCTGCTACTGCCTGCTCGAGGACAGCGTGCGCGCGGCCATCGCGGCGCGCACCGCACTCGACGAAGCCGAAGCCACCAAGACCCCGCCGCCGCGGCTGGCGCTGATGCTGCTGACCGCACTGCGCTCAGGCATGCCCCCCGAACAGATCCGCAGCGCCATCGTCGACGCCACCAACCCCGAATAACCCCAACATGTCCCGGGCCCGGCCACTTCTCCGATCGTGAGGGGTGGGCCGGGCCCCCCTTTTTCTTCCGGCCCGCTGAGGTCCCGGCGCGCCCCGCGCGACCGGACTGGCCACCTCAGCGGTGGCCACCAAATCCGTAGCCCCTCACCTTGTTTGCCGTCAGCAAGGGTCGCAGTCTAACCGGGCGGGGGCCCGACCGCGCAACCCACGCCCGACCCGGTGATCGCCGTGCCGAGTGACTGTTTTCGGCCCTACGGCAGCTCGCCCGATGGCGCTTCGCGCCGGGCGAGCCCGGGCCGAAAACCCGGCGAGTAACCGGGTCGGTCTCTTCGGGGTTGCACGCCCACCCTCACCCGGTTAGCCCACTCCCCCAGCGCTGACCGGCGCGCCCAGCACCGCACAGAACGGAGAAATCGCATGTCCTACGACCTCATCACCACCGTGTACCTCAACGAAGGCGCCCATCAGTTCCACGGCTTCGGAGAGCTCGCACCCGCGCAGCTTGCCGCTGCCGCGGGATTCACGCTGACCGTGGCGTGCCCACCCAGCACCGAGCAGATCAAGGCTTGTCTGGAACTCGTCTTTGAGCAGCTCAACATCGATGAGCCCGACCAGCCATGGGCCCTCAAGTACCGGCTCGCCGGTCACCGCAGCCTCAGCGTCGGCGACGTCGTGGTCATCGGCGAGACCGCCTGGGCGTGCGCCTCCAGCGGCTGGGAGCTGCTCACCGCCGAGCGGCTCCACGGCGCCCTCTATCACTAGCCACCGGTGGTGGTTGGGCAGGCCCGACTTTGCACCCTGTCCAACCACCACCGCCTCTCACCTACCAACCTCAGTCACACGAAGGAGAATTCACCCATGGGCGAGTACTACATCGCGACATTTCTCGACCAGGCCGGCCGCATCACCCGCGCAGTTCACCCCGCGGACTACGGGATCAGTGAACGCCTGGGCGTCCAGACCCGCGAAGGCACACCCTTCCTCGCCGCCGTCGAAACACTGCTCGCCCTCGACGGGGGATCGCGGCTGGTGTGGGCCGGTGACTACGCCCCCGCCGAGCCAGGACAGGACACCAATCTGTACTGGGCTATCCAACCCCACCAGTTCGTCCGGTTCGAAGGCCTCATCGACCACGCTGCCGGCATCACAGCCAACACCCCCCGGCCGTCCTCGCGCCCCGCTGCCCACATCTACGTGTGCAACGCCGACCGCCGCGAGTACTTTGACAAAAGCGCCCTGCCCCTCGACGACTACGAGCAGCCCCGAAACATGCTGCCCGTCTTGACCGCCCACGGATACGGCAGGCCCGGCCGCTGGACACGAGACCGCATCTACCTCACCGACACCCACCCTGGCCACACCTGGACGAAAGTCCCCAGCCTGTTATGGACTTGACCGGCGCCCGGGCCCGGCCGCCTCTCCGATCGTGAGGGGTTGGCCGGGCCCCCCTTTTTCTTCCGGTTCCCCGCGGTGGCCGGCGCGCCCCGCGCGACCGGACTGGCCACCTCGCGGTGGCCACCAAACCCGTAGCCCCTCACCTCATTTGCCTGTCAGCGGGGTGCTCATGGTAATCGGGCGGGGGCCCGCCCCCTCAACCCACGCCCGGGCCGGGCATCGCCGTGCCGAGTGACTGTTTTCGGCCCTACGGAAGCTCGCCCGAAGGCGCTGCGCGCCGGCGAGCCCGGGCCGAAAACCCGGCGAGCTCCCGGCCCGGGACTCTTCGGGGTTGAGCGTCCACCCTCACCCGCTTACCCGCACCCCAGCGCTGACCGGCGCGAACAAAACACAGTTTCCCGGAAAGGAACATCTCTCATGGCACACGAACTCGACACCACCAACGGGCACGTCTCCTTCGCTAACTCCCGCAGCGACCACTGGCACCGCCTCGGTCAAACCGTTGGCCACACCATGACCGCCCGCGAGGCACTGGAAGCCGCGCACATGGCCGGCTGGAACGTCCGCAAAATGCCGCTGCAGGTTCCCCAGGAACCCGTCATCGACGACACCGGCGTCACCACGCCGGCGCCTCTGGTGGTGCCCGACTTCTATGCGACCGTGCGCACCAACCCGATCAACGGTCGCCTCGACGTCCTCGGGGTCGTTGGCAGCAAGTACGAGCCCCTCCAAAACGAGGCCTCCTGCGACCTGCTCGACGCCCTCGTGGACCAAAGCGGAGGCGCCCACTTCGAGACCGCCGGCGCGCTGCGCGGCGGGCGGGAAACCTTCGTCACCATGAAGCTGCCCAGCAGCATGGTCTTCGACGGTAAGGACGGCAGCAAAGACCGCACTGACTTCTACCTCGCGGCCTTAAATTCTCACGATGGCAGTGCAGCCTTCCGTTTCCTCCTGTCGCCCATCCGCATTGTCTGCGCGAACACCCAAAGCGCGGCGATCCGGTCGGCCAAGTCCAGCTTCTCCATCCGCCACACCGGCGGCGCGCGAGCCTCCATCGCCGAGGCCCGCAACGCCCTCAAGCTCAGTTGGCGTTACATCGAGGCATTCGAAGCCGAGGCAGCTGCGCTCTATGCCGCCCCGATGGACACCGAGGAGATGCGCAGCTTCGCCAACACGCTGCTCGAGGTCGACTCGGCGGGCACTACCGCCACGCGCCGCCACCGTCGTGAACGCGCCAACAGCATCGTGAAACTGTGGACGTCCTCTGAGACCATCGCGCCCATCGCCGGCACCCGCTGGGCCGCCTACAACGCGGTCACCGAATACCTGGACCACGTCGTTCCAGTCCGCGGCGCCAAAACCGCCACCGACGCCAGCGCCGCGCGCGCGTTGCGCAACATCACCACCGCGGCCAGCGGACAATCGCTGAAAGCTCAAGCGTTCCGGATGCTTCAGACCCTCTAGCTGCCCCCGGTGGTCTACCCGGGCCCGGCCAGCCCTCTCCCACCACGAGGGGTTGGCCGGGCCCCCTTTTTTCTTCCCGCATCACGGTTGCTTGCCGCACGTCGCCACCTGTTCGCCACCGCCGCCACGATTCCCGCCGCCGGACGTGCTCAGCCCGACCCGGGGGGCCTCGAGTCTTGTCCGCGATCCTCGCCGGCACTCGCCGGCTCGCCGCGCCGCGCCGCCTCGCTGCCGCGCTTCGACTACGCGCCCATCCCCGCGCCCCCCCGGCGCTCTTTCTAGGCCTCGGGCCGCGATCTGGGTTTCGACGGCCACGCCACCGGCTGCCACGGCCAAATCCGTTGGTGCCCGGCCGCTCACCATAGTGTCGGGTCGGTAGAGCCCAGCAGCGCTGCCTCGACGGCTTCGGCATCCCATCCGTGGCGCACCGCATCGCGCAGCGCCACCGCGCGCGCTCGCCGCGCCATGACTCCGTGATCGCCCCGGCGCACCAGCACCCGGCCCCCGCCGCGGCGCGCCCGCGCCATCATCTGCATGTTGTCGCGCTGCGAGCCGCCGATGACATGCAGCAAGCCGAGTTCGTCGGGCAGACTCGCTCGCACGCACACCGGATTGTCACAGCCGTGCAGGGCGCGCACCCACGGCTCTAACGCCTTCCCCTCCAGCGAGGCGGCCAGCGCATACCGGTTGGCCCGCACCATCATCCGCGCACCACCGCGGTACACCCAAAACCGTCCGTACCCGTCCCCGCCGATCGCCGAACACCAGATCGCGCAATCGTCGGCGCCCGGGCCCCGAACGACGTTGTTTTCGAACCGACCTAACTCCTCGGCGTGCACGCGCCGATCCACCACCAGCCGTAGCGGTTCCGAAACCCCCATACTCCCGATGCTTTCGGTTCCCTTGCGGCCCTGCGCCGCCCGTCGCCGTCATCATCCCCGCCGGCACTGACAACCTTGCGAGGCCCGGCTACGCGTGCGCCGGTATCGGCTCCGCTGTCAACGCATCCGCTGGTGGGCTCTGTGCGTCATCGCCTTTGCCGCCCACGCGTTCTGGTGTGACCGCCGGCGCCGGTGTAACCGCGCCCGCTACCGGTTCCGCGGCCTGCTCGCTGGATTCGGTTTCACGAATCAAGTCGCGCACCGCTTTTTCGCTGAGCCCGGCCATGCGGCCGATCTCACGTAGCGTTTCCCCGCGGTCACGCATCGCGCGCAGCGCCGCGCCTGCCTTGACCCGTTGGTTGGCGCGCCGCTGTGCGGCCTGCTGCGCCAGCGCCTGCTGGCGCTCGGCCAGCCACGCATCGACCGCTTCGGCGCGGTCGCGCGCATCGAAGAACGTCGCTAAGTCCTCGACGTTGGCCTTCGTGCGTCGGATCACTTCGTCTTGCGCCGCTGTTGCCGCTTCCCGCGCCGCGCGCCGGGCTTGCTTGCTCACCGCCTTGTTTCCCATGTCTCACACCGTAAAGCCCGCAAAACCCTTACGCCGCACCCGAACCCAAAAATCTCACCACCGCCACCACCTGCTATGCCCGGACCCGACCCCTCGCCACACCATCCCACCGCCACTTAGGGTACCCTAACTTCACCCGCCTCCAGCACATCACACCTCTTGCACTCAGGTCACGGTTTGGTAACGGACGCTAGTTAGGTGGCCTAACGAACGCGATATTCGTGTCGCGCGGGCGTCGCGTAACACTCAAGCACATGTCACGGTGGATTGGTGGTGATGCGGCGGTGATGGGCTTACACAAGTTGACCGCTGGCGATGGCTACATGTATCTGATTCGCCAAGTCGCCGCCTCGGATGCCACCGACCGGGGCCGTCCCAGCCTGGGCGAGTACTACAGCGCCAAAGGCGAATCTCCGGGCACCTGGATGGGCCGCGGGCTGGCCGCACTCGGCCAGCCCGTCTCCCGCGACCCCGCAGACCCCTTGGTCGCGCAACTGTGGTCGGTGCCGCACGGATCGCAAGTCAGCGAAGACCAAATGAAAGCCCTTTTCGGTGAAGGACTCCACCCCAACGCCGACCGAATCACCCACCATCTCACCGGATTTGGCCTCGCCCAGGCGGGCAAGATCGCCGCCGTGCGGCTAGGCCGCCCGTTCGCTACCAACAACACCAAAAACCAGTTCATGACCCGGCTGCGCCAGGCCTACCGCGACTACAACACCACCGTGGGCAACGAGGAGCACGCCAGCCTCGCCGCCGACATTAAGGCCCGCATCCGCACCGCACTCGCGCGTGAAATGTTCACCGAAACCTACTCTCGCCCACCGGCTGATGAACGAGAACTGTCGGGGTTTATCGCCAGCAATTCCCGCGCGGCCACCACCGCGGTGGCCGGCTATGACCTCACCTTCACCCCGGTCAAATCCGTCTCGGCGCTGTGGGCGATCGCGCCGACACCGATCGCCCAAGGGATCGAGGAATGCCACCGCCAGGCCGTGGCCGAAACCCTGGAATTTCTCGAAGACCAAGCAGCCTTTGCGCGCATGGGGGCCCACGGCGTAGCCCAAGTCAACAGCACCGGATTGATCGTGGCGGCCTTCGATCACCGCGACTCGCGCGCCGGAGATCCCAACCTGCACACCCACGCCGCGGTCAGCAACAAGGTACAAGTCATTGGCCCCGATGGGGTGCCGCGCTGGCTGGCCTTAGACGGCACCCCACTGCACCACGCCACCGTCGCCGCATCAGAGTTTTACAACACCCGCATCGAAGCGCTGCTCATCGCAAAGCTCGGTGTGCGTTTCGCCGAAACCCCCGCCAAACGCGGCAAACGCCCGGTGCGCGAAATCGTCGGCATGGCTACAGCTTTGATCGAGAAATTCTCCTCGCGAAGCGCGGCCATTGACCATCGTGTCGGTGAGCTGGCCAAGCAATTCCAGGTCGACCATGGCCGTGAACCCACCGTCGTCGAGATGCTCGCGTTGTCTCAACGGGCCACCTTGGAAACCCGCCAAGCCAAGCACGAACCGCGCTCGCTGGGTGAACAGCGCCACGTGTGGCGGGTGCAGGCCGTCGAGGTGTTGGGCAGCCAGCGCGCCCTGACCGCCATGGTCGCCGACGTCACGAATCAGGCGGTGTCCCAACGGGTCGAGATCACCGACAAATGGGTCCACGAGCACGCCGCCGCCATCATCGCCACCGTCTCAGAATCCCGGGCCACCTGGACGATCAACCACGTCCGCGCCGAAGCCCAACGCGAGCTGCGCTACGCCAACCACCCCGGCGGCCCCGAACTGGTCAACCGGCTCGTGGCGAGCGCTTTAAGCGAGCACAGTGTCGCCTTGACCACCGATGCTGACGCGGAGAAAAACGAGCCCGCCGCCCTGCGCCGCCGCGACGGTTCCAGCGTCTACACCCGCCACGACACCACGGTGTATAGCAGCGCGGACATCTTGTCGGCGGAGCGGCGGATTTTGGCGGCCGCCGGGCTGCGCGATGGCCGCACCGTCGATGACACCAGCATCGGGTTGGCGCTGCTGGAATACCAAGCCAACCAAGACGTCGAGCTCAACGCCGGCCAGGTGGCGCTGGTACGCGAAATGGCGTCTTCGGGGGCCCGCGTCCAGCTCGCCCTAGCCCCGGCCGGCACCGGGAAAACCACCGCGATGGCCGCACTGGCGGGCGCCTGGCGCAACGCCGGCGGCAACGTGATCGGGCTGGCCCCCACCGCCGGTGCGGCCGAAGTTCTCAACACCGACCTCAACGCTCCCACCGACACCATCGCCAAACTCGTCCAGCTCACCGAAACCCGCGCCGGCGAACCCGCACCCGCCGATGATCCGGCCCGAAAATGGTTCACCGCCATCGACTCTGACACCCTGCTGATCATCGACGAGGCCGGTATGGCCTCCACGTTGGATCTCGACATCGTGATCGCCCACGCCCTGGCACGCGGGGCCAGTGTGCGCCTCATCGGTGATGACCAGCAGCTGGCTTCCATCTCCGCCGGCGGCATCCTGCGTGACCTCGCCGATCGCTACGAGACCGTCACTCTGAGCACCGTCGTGCGCTTCACTCACCCCGAGACCGGGCAAGCCGAAGCCGCCGCCAGCCTGGCCATCCGCGCCGGCGACCCCGCCGGCATCGGCTTCTACATCGATCACCACCGCGTCCATGTCGGCGCCGATGCCACCGCCGCCGACATGGCCTACCGAGCCTGGTCGGCCGACATCGCCGCCGGCCGCGACTCGATCCTGTTAGCCCCCACCAACGAGCTCGTCGCCGAACTCAACGAACGCGCCCGCCTCGACCGCTTAGCCCAGACAACCAGCCAACCCACCAGCCCCGCAGACGCCACGACCGTCACCCTGGCCGACGGACTGACCGCCTCAGCCGGCGACTGGATCGCCACCCGCAAAAACGCCCGCTGGCTGCGCACCGCACAACGCGGCAAATGGGTCAAAAACGGGCACCGCTGGATCATCCGCACCGTCCACGAAGACGGCTCGCTGACCGTTGTTCCGTTGCGTGGGCGAGCCACCCCGGTCCGACTGCCCGCCCGCTATGTGGGCACCCACACCACCTTGGGCTACGCCAGCACCATCAACGCCGCCCAAGGTATGACCGCCGGGCGCCGCGACATCGAAGGCACCTGCCACACCGTCCTTTCCGACCGCCTCACCCGCCAACAGCTCTACGTGGCCTTAACCCGCGGCCGCACCGAAAACCACTGCTACGGTTCCACCGCCGAAGCCGACCCGCACCGCATCCTGGCGCCCAAAGCCACCCACCCCCCCACCGCCGTCGACATTCTTTCCGCGATCCTGGCCCGCGACGGAGCCCAACTATCGGCCCACAGCGCCGCCGCCGCCCACATCGACCCCTTCAACCGGCTGCACCGCGTCGCCGACATGTACACCGACGCCCTGACCGCCGGCGCCGAACACCACGCCGGCCCTGCCGTCATGGCCCGCATCGACACCACCGCCGCCGCGCTTCCCCACCAGGTGACCGAAGCCCAAGCATGGCCCGTCCTGCGCCGCCACCTCGCCCTGCTGGCCATCGAAGGACACGACCCCATCGCCGCCCTACACGACGCCGCGGCCACCCAGCTCGGCGACGCGCACGACCCCGCCGCCGTACTCGACTGGCGCCTGCCCGCCCCCATCGGCAACACCGCCGCAGACCTCGGCCCGCTGCGCTGGCTACCCGCCATCCCCGACGTCCTGGCCGCCGATCCAACGTGGGCGACCTGCCTGCAGCAACGCGCTCAACTCGTCGGCGAACTCGCCGAAAACATTCGCACCACCGCCCGCGGCTGGGATGCCGCCACCGCACCGGCATGGGCGCGCCCCCTGCTCGACGACCACCGCAACCTGCTCGCCGAAATCGCCGTCTTCCGCGCCGCCCACAACGTCGACCCAGCCGACACCCGCATCACCGGACCCCACCAAAACGCCACCCGCTCAGCCATCGTCCAACAAGCCATCCACACCCGCCTCGACGACGCCCTCACCCGCGCCGGCGCCGACACCACCCGCTGGCGCCAACTCACCGCCACCCTCGACCCCCACATCGCCGACGACCCGTTCTGGCCGCGGCTGGCCACCCACCTTGACGGCGCCGCCCGCGCCGGCGCCGACGTCGCCGCCCTGCTGCACGACGCCGTGGCCCAACATGGGCCCCTGCCCGCCGAAATGCCCGCCGCGGCCCTGTGGTGGCGACTGGCCGGTACGCTGGCACCCCCCTCACTGGAAGGCACCGACACCAAGCTGCGGCCCGCCTGGACCGCCGACTTGCACCACTTCCTAGGTACCCGCATCGCCGAGGCCGTCATCACCGATCCCGCCTGGCCCGGGCTGGTCGCCGCGGTCACCGCCGCCGATTGGCCCCCGCACGATCTGCTCGCCGCGGCCGCCGAACACCTCCACGACATCTCGGCCACCCAAACCATCCGCCCCGACGAGTACGCCCGCCTGCTCACCTACCGCGTCGAGCTGCTCGCCCACCACGCCGCCACCATCGACTCCGACGTCCCCCACCCCGCCGAACAAGCCGAAACACCCACCGGCCAACAACAATTCGACCTCAACGAGCACCTCATCAGCGAGGCCGATCTGCACGAGCCCCCGCCCGACCCCTACGACTACCCCTACGGCTTTGTCGAAGACGACCTCGCCGGCCTCGACATCGCCGACCTGCCCACCACCCGGCCCGCCACACCCGCCCGCGTCGACGACATCGACATCCCCGGCCTGCGGGCCCACCGTGACGCCGCCCACCAGCACGCACAACAGCTCGCCGACGCCATCCTCACCGGCGGCGGCGGGCCCGCCGAACGCGCAGCCGCCGCCGAGCTCACCCAACTGCACCAACAGCTCGTCGACCAACGCCCCTACCAGCAGGCCCTAGCCGCCGCGCACACCCGCTGGGTGCACGCCGAAGACACCGCCGAGCTACACCGCCAACTCCTCACCCAGCTCGAGGCCGCGATCACCGCGGCCACCGAACGCGGCGAACACGACGCCGCCGACCGCTACCAGCAGCACCACAACCAAGCCAGCGCACAAACCGAGCGGGTCGACACCGCCGTGCGCACCGCCCGCGCCCGCCTCGATGAGGCCCGCGCCGAACTCATCGCCACCGTCGGCGGCGCGGCCGGCATCGTCACCGAACAACACCTGCACGACCGGCGCGCCTACGCACTGCGCGCCGACACCGAAACCCTCAATGCCGCCCGCCGCCAGGCCCGCGCCCTCGACGACCAACTCGCCCGCGCCGAAGCCGCCGCGGCCCGTGCCCTGGCCCAAACCCCCGCCCACACCTACGATCTGGGCGCCGACCTAGACCAACTCCACGCCGAAGTCGACTTCCTTGCCGCCGCCAGCGCGGCCAGCCCCGCCGCGATGTACAGCCCCCCGCCGGCAGCCCTTGAAGCCCTCGACGATAAGCACCGTCGCGCAGTCACCGCCATCACCACCAACATCCACAGCGTCCAACTGCTCCACGTGCACCCGGGCGCCGACAAAACCGCCGCACTGGCCGCCCTGGCCGCCACCGCCCACCACCACAACAAGCCCGCCATCGCAGTGACCGACACCGAGTCCGCCGAGCGCACCTACGCCGACGCGACCACCACCATCGACGCCTACCGCGACGATGTCACCAGCAAGCACCGCACCTTACCGCTGGGCAGCCTGCTCATCGTCGACGACGACCATGCCCTCACCGCCGATCAGCTGCGCTGGCTCGCCCACAGCGCCGCCGCCACCAACACCAAACTCCTGCTCATCGCCACCCCCGGCGAACAGCAACCCGACCACACGCTGCTCACCGTCTTGGCCAACGACCTGCCGCACGCCCAGCAACTCGGCGTCCCCGACCCCGAGTATCGCCAGACCCGCACCGCCATCGACCGCGCCGCCCACCACGTGGCCGCCACCAACACGCCCAGCACCGAGCGCAGCCGCGCCGAGCAACTGTTGCGCCAACGCGACCAGGTTCTCGGCCAGCTGGCCGACATCGCCACCAGCACAGCACGATTGGATGCCATCGCTGCCCGCGACCGCGCACGCGGCCGCGACCAAGACCGCGGCAACGGCCTCGAACTCTAACCGCCCACCGTGTGGGTGCAGCAGTGTAATTTTTCCCGGCACGGGCCCAGACCACCGTCTCGCGTCGGGCAGCGCTTTCATCGATGTCCCGCGACAATAACCATGTGGACACCTGGGCCGAAGCCGATTTGGCGTGGAAGCTGGTCGACGTCACCAGCCCGTCTCTTTCCGCCGCCGAAAGTGCCCAGCTTTACGCCGTGCTCGGTGCAGGTGACTCCTACCGCGCCATTACCACTGTCTTGCGCGCGCTAGTGCAGCACGCCGTGCCCTTGCCCGCCGACCTCAAAGCTGAACTCACTGACTGCCTTAGCGCCTACCAGCACAGCGTCGCCGCACCGCATCTAGATCAGCTGCTGCGTGCCGTCCCACCGGGACCTGACGAAAATTGGTTGAGGCCTGGTCTCTTATGGTGACGTCCGATGGCCGAGAACGCGCTGCCGCGGATTTGGGAACGCCGCCGCGCGCCGAACTGCATCGTTCCGCGCTTGCCGACGGTATGTACACCAATTCGGCGTACACTTCTGGTGTGGAGACGAAGAGTGGTCGCTGGCACCTGCGCGTGACCGCGGCGCAAGATGCGGTGGTGCGACGTGTGCTCGACGTCACGGGCGAGTCGCTCAACGACTATGTGGTGCGTCACGCCGTTCAGGCCGCCGAGGCCGACCTCGCTGATCGGAGAGTGTTCGTCCTCGATGACGCCGCCTGGACCGATCTTCAGGCGCTGCTCGACCGTCCGCCAAGCCCCAAGCCCGAGTTGGCGCGCCTGCTGGCGAATCCGTCGATTTTGGAACGGTGAGCTACGAGGGGCCCGTCCTCTTCGGTGCCGATCACATCGTCGACGACTTCGACTGCGGCAACGACGTGCTCAACGAGTGGCTGCGGACGAAGGCTCTGCACAATCAGCGCGAAGGAGGCAGCCGCACCTGGGTGGTGCTGGACGGGCGACGGGTGGTGGCCTTCTATGCCTCCAGCACGGCGGTGCTCATGCGCAGCCGGGCGACGAAACGCGCTGCTCGCAATCAGCCGGACCCGTTACCTGCGGTCCTGCTCGGCCGGCTGGCCGTCGACGCGAACCATCAAGGGCGTGGTCTCGCTGCAGCACTTCTCAAACATTTCATCCTCAAGTCACTTGAGGTCGCGGAGCTGACGGGGGTTCGGCTGCTGCTGGTCCACGCAAACAACGACACCGCCCGGCGCTTCTACTTGCGCTACGGTTTTGAGCCTTCTCCTGTCGACGACCTAACACTGATGCTCCTCGTAAAGGACGTCCGGCCCAGCCCATCTGCGTAACGAAGCCGAGACGGTGCTGGATCGCGTCGACACGGCCGTCGCCGCCCGGCTTGATCATCGCGAGCAATAAAACTCGCGCTGAGCGCAGACCTCCCCTGGGCGGTGGCGAACCGGTAGCGATATCGGGATGTCCGTGGCGCTGACGAAAATTGGTTGAGGCCTGGTCTGTGGCGGTGGGCTCGAGGGTTGGGAAACGTGACCTAGCGGATTTGGGAACGTGCACACTGTCGGCTGGGGAATCAGCTCGCGGATAGTGCAACTTTTGGGCGCGTCAGGACGACGCAGAGTCCAGTTCGTGCAATTCGGGCCCGGACGGGTCCCACAACGCAGCCGGTACTGAGCGTTCGTCGGGTGTCCCTCAGGTAACGGATTGGAACGGATGCCGTGCACTGTCGTCAGTGCTCGGCACGCAACGCCGCGATGCCGGTCACGACGACGCGCTGGGGTGTGAAGGTGACTCGTCGTCCGGTTTGACTTTCGTCGCGCGGCCTTTCGTCCTCCCACACTAACGTGGCTGTGCCGGTTAGTTGCAGCGTTGTCCCCGTGGGGAAGTCGATGAAGAGCAAGGCTGTGGTCGGGTCGACCGTCACATTGCCCAGGCTGTTGAACAGGTTGTTGCCCGGGTAGTCCGGCCACCAGAGGCGATCGTGCTCGATGTGGACGAAGCCGGTCGGCCCGCCTCGATGGGAGGCGTCGTTGCCTGACGTCGGATGGCTGGTGCCCAGGAAGAATGTGTCGGCGTGTTCGATCAGCCGACCGTCCTCCGGTCGCAGAAGTTCGCCGGTGAAAACCGGTGTGCGGTCTGGGCCGGAAGCGTTGGCGGGGAGGCGCAGGTGGCGGTTCCGGATGAATTTCGGGCAGTTGCCGTATGCCTGGTCGACATCGATTGTCAGACCGCCGGAATCAGCCTGGGCGAGAACGCCGTTGATGCGCACTCGGCGGCGGGTGGCGAAGTCGATCACGATAAGCCCCGCGGGCTGGCGGGCCGGTAGGTCGTGGAGCGGGTCGGCGTCGAGAAAGGGGTCCTCGATGTGCAGTGTGGTCGGTGTCGCCGCCCGGAGGAAGCCGGGTTGTCCCAGCAGCGGTGAGGTCCACAGTCGGCCTGCGGCGTCGCGTGCGGTCAGGACCGCCAGCTGCGCCGCCGCCACGAAGTCAGCTGTGGCGGTGCGGAGCTGGCCGCGGGCCGCCATCGGGGCCAGCCGCTCGGCACGCGTGCGCACTCCGGCGCGTGTCTGGACGGCCAGCTCGCCGCTGTGGAATCCCACAGCGGCGGGCCGGTTTTCGTTCGTCATCTGCAGGGTCACAGGGGGTTACGACCGGCGAAGGCGACGACTCGCTGGGTGGGGGTCGCGTCCGCGCCGGCCGCGACCTCCGGACCGAAGAGATCTTGAGGTCGCAGCGCCGGGACGAGCTGCGATCCGACCGCTTCGGCCAGGGTGGCCTCGGCCTCGTCGAAGTGGATCGGCTTGCCGATGGCCACCGCCAGGTCCCAGCTGTGGATCAGCGTCGAGTAGGTGATGATGCCGATGGCCTGGCGGGCCGGCATCTCCCCGATGACGGTCAGGATGGGACGCTCCCAGTCGGTGATGGTGGTCCACGCTTGCTGTGAGCGGTCGACGGACTTCTCGACGACCGTGAGCGGCGCTGAACCGAGGATGTCGGCCCCGCTGAAAAGTTCCTGCTCGGTCGGGCCGCCCTGTCCGTCGAGGGCCGCCGCAAAGGCGTCGATCGTGGCGACAGTGTGGCTGAGCAGCGACCGCACGCTCCACCCTGAGCACGGACTGGGGGCGTCCAGATTCGACACGCTCAGAGTGGAGACCAGGTCGACCAGGCGCTTATCGGCCTGTTGCAGCAGGTCCAACGAGTTCATCCGAGTTCCTTTCGTCAACTAACGTTTGACAGCAATGTTTACCGTTAGATTTTGTACTCGCGCTGCCTAACGTTGTCAACATCTTGATAGCATTAGTTAAATGAATACCGGGTCACGGCTCCAAAGGGCGCAGGCGGCGGGATTCGTCGTGGCGGGAGAGCCCTTGGCTGTGGACTTGGCCGACACGATCATCACCAGTCGGGATCCAGTCGTCGATCTGCTTGCCGACGAGGCGGCGTGTCGGTTCTGGTGGGGCCTGCAGCAGGATCGACTACCCGACGGGACGCCGGCTCCGTCACTTGCGCTCACCATTGAGCTGCGTCAAGCAGTTCGCGAGATACTCGACGCACACATCGCCGGGATCAGTCCCAGCGCAGCGGTCGTCAATCGCGTCAACGACATCGCATCAAGCGTGGCCTGCACCCGGCAGCTGGTGCAGACCCCAGCCGGGTGGGCCGCCCTGACCACTCGCCATCCACCGGCCGACCGGTTGTACGAACTCGCGCTAGCTGCCGTCGCCGAGAGCCTTATCGATCTGCTGGTCGGGCCTGCGCACAATCGCCTGCGCAGATGTGAGAACCCGACCTGCAGCATGCTCTTCGTCGCCTCCGACCCCCGCCGCAAGTTCTGCACCCAGAACATCTGCGCCAACAGGACACGAGTGGCCCGGCACTACCACCGCCACCACCGCAACTGACCCGGGCCCCGGCCAACCGCGCCGATGCCAACTTCGCCGGCCGCGCATGCCGAGACGCCACCGCGAACACACTGCTTGTGCTCAACACGAAGTCTCGATGACTCATCGGGCGGCCGATAGCAACCATATCGTGAGAACCCGCGATGTCCGCCCGCGCCGGTCTTTCGTCCGTCGCGGGTTGTGGGCCGATCATCGCGGCTTGGACACCTGCGCCACCCATCGTGCGCCCACGCGGTGGGTATGGGTCAAGGTCAGGCCCGCTCGCTCGGTCAGCTCCGAGGCGCTGTCGAGGCCGACCGAGGCCCAGTCAAACCAGCGACCCATCCCGCTGTCGGATTCCAGGCGAACCCGTCGCTGCTTGACACCCGATGTCGCCGGGTCGAACTCGACAAGGCATTGCCCGCCGGGAGCGAGCAACCGCGCGGCGCGGGCCAACACCCGCACGGGATCGCCAGCGAGGCCGATGTTGCCATCGACAAGTAGCACGGTGCCCCAACCACCCTCGCCGGGCAACGCACTGAACACGTCGCCGCGCAGGGCAGGCGCGCCACGCTGGTTGGCGATCCGCACGGCGGTCGCGGATTGATCGATTCCCAGTGCGGGTAGCCCGCGTCGAATCAGTTGTGCGACCAGACGTCCAGGTCCGCAGCCGAGGTCGATCGTCGGACCCGTGCACAAAGACACCACCGTTTCGTCGAAGGAGTGGTCCGCGCCGTGATGGCCGAGCCAGAGATCCACCGGCAGCTCTACGCGTTCACCGTCGTCGTGGCGAAGCCAGCAGCGCTCCCCCAGAAGCGCGCGCTCGTACTGCGGTCCCAGCATCCACCCTCCAGGTACGAGTAGAGGGCGTGGCACGCCCGTGGTGTTGAGTCGCCGATCGGTCGTCGGCTCGGGATGCGTCTGCACCCAATCGCGGTGCCTGACGCGCACGGTCATTGTTATGTCCGGGTGGCGTTGGTTGCCTGGCGAGCGCCGGGCATGTGAGGATTCCGTCAGCAACGGTCGGTATCGCGCGCGGGCGGCAGTCTGCGCGCTCAGCGTTCGGGTCGTTGATGCGCGACACCTCCGCTGCCGGGGACGATCACCTCGGTGACGGTGCGTTGGTAGGCGTCGCGGCTGGCTGTGTCCCCTGAAACCTTCACCGTTCCCCAGTCGACCTCTGGGTGCCCGACCAGACGGCTGGGGATCTCGTAGAGGTTCCCGAACTGGGCGAGCTCGGTGAAGGTGCCCCCGACGTCGGGGTCTCTGTCCTCGGTGAGCCAGGGTCGTGGTGACTCGATCACCACGACGGGTGTCTGGGCGACGCCGCCAGAGATCGTGGCGATGTCGCGCACGCACGGAAACACGAACGACTGCGGCCAGCTGAGCAGAACCGGTCCGTGGCCGGCAAGAAACCGGTTCAAGGGCACGATCGAACGCAGCCGCGGTCCGGTGAACGCCAGCCAACCGAAGGCGTCGGTGCGGGCGTCGACCGCCCGGATCCGTACCCGGTCAGCGCCGCGGGGCACCTCGGCGGCATCGACACCGATCGTGCGCCACAGTGGATGGTCGGGATCCTCGCCGGCGGCCGGCCGGTCGTTCGGGGCGCGGTCGCTGAGCACACTGACCTCCGCCCCCTGGCTGCGGCCGAATTCGAAGGCGAGCGCGTTGCCGCCGTTGGTGCGCCCCGAGACCGACACCGCGATGCCGGCGTCGGGCGAGAGCACCGGCAACACGAACCAGGGGCTGGTCATGGCTGCCGTGGCTGCGACACCGGCCGCGCGGCTACCCCACAGGAAAGTCGACGTGCCTCGCCCCGGGGGGTCGGGCGGCGGGGCGCCGGGCACGAAGCCGCCGTGGGCGGTGAATCCGGCGATCGCGCCGCCGGGGTCGGGCGCGGTGTCCAGGATCGCGCCGTCGGGCAACACTTCGATGTCATCGGCCAACCCGCACGACCGGCTGCCGCCGATCCAGTGCGTGTTCATCAGGGCCAGTGAACCGGC